>JAJBTR010000032.1 GCA_020860745.1 Lachnospiraceae bacterium
ATAATGGTGTTATCCCTGATTTCATCATAGGGCAGCGCAGAACCGTCATACATGACGGAGGTAAAGCCCAGCTCCAGCGCCTCTTCCAGATACTCCAGATGCTCCCCGTGATCCAGATGCACGCACACCGGAACCGCCGCATCCTGAGCGCACTGAAGCATAACTTTTCCGATCACACGGAGCGGCATCATGCTCTCGTGCACCTCCGCATGCATGATAATCACCGGAACATTCAACTCCTCCGCGGATCCGATCACCGCCTGAATACTCTCCAGATTGGGAGTATTAAATGACCCGATTGCTATTTTCTCCTTCTCTGCAATTGTAAGGATTTCTTTTAAATTAACTAACATGTCCGTCTCTTCCTTTCGCCAATTTAACTCTGGATATAGTATAAAAGAAAAAGCAGGCAGAACATAGTGAAAATCATTTTAAATATTGTAAATTCGTCCAAACTTATTTCATATTTTCCTTCCATGTGCTATGATGAGGAAGGTTACAAGAGCACACAGCTCGGATAGACAAGATGAAAAATCGCTGCTTTTCGTAACCAACCATACGTTTTTCGGCAATTCGTGATTACCAGTATCCTGTAAAGGAATAAATTTATGCGACTTGAATTTGACAGCGGCCAGTTACTTCAGCTGATGAAGGATTTTCACATATTAACCGGCATCCGCATCGTTCTGTTTGACGATGAATATCAGGAACTGCTCTCCTACCCGGGCAACGACTGCGCATTCTGCCACCGGATGAAGAGCAATCCCTCCGGTCAGAAAAACTGTCGGGAAAGCGATGCGTATTCCTTCCGGAAATGCAATGCCGATCAGCGTCTGATCATTTACCACTGCCATGCGGGATTGATTGAGGCAACCGCCCCGCTGATTGACAATCATATCGTGATCGGATATCTGATGTTCGGTCAGATCTCGGATGCGGAATCAGAAGAAGACCTGGCAGAAATTCTCTCACAGGCTCTGTCTTCGGACCATTCCGTCCGGATCAATACCCTTTTATCTGACATTCCTCTGAAAACAGACGAACAGATCCAGGCCGCTGCGAAAATTATGGAAGCATGCACTTTTTATGTGATACAGAATGAAGCGGTTCTCCTGCGCAGGCAGAATTTCACAAATAATCTGCGTGATTTTCTGACAGAACATCTCTCAGAAAATCTGGATGCGGACACCATTGCTTCCTGGCTCGGCATCAGCCGGAGCAAGCTGTATATGGCCTGCGATAAATATATCGGGATGGGAATCGCGGAATACGTGCGCAATCTTCGGATGGAAGAGGCGAAGAATCTTCTGAAAACAACCGATTTATCTGTCACAGAGATTGCCGGGCGTACTGGCTTTGAAGATTACAACTACTTTTCCAGAGTATTCAAAAAAGAGACCGGGTACTCTGCGAGAGAATACCGCGGTCTTTTTCATTGATACTCAGGAAATATTTTATTGTATATCAGAAAAAATCAACAGGAGACAACTTACAATGATGCTTCACCTATTTTCCGATAAAGAATTTAACCGCAAACTGACCACTCTGGTGCTTCCGATCACGCTGCAGCAGCTCATGCTCGCCGTCGTGAGCGCCTCGGACGCCATCATGCTCAATTTTATCTCTCAGGATAAAATGTCCGCCGTATCCCTGGCCACACAGATCACCTTTGTGGAAAATCTGCTTCTGGCAGCCATGACAATCGGCTTATCTATGCTCGCCGCGCAGTACTGGGGGAAAAAGACCGGGGAGCGGTGGAGCGGATTTTTGCCTATGTGATGAAAATCACGGTCATCATTTCATTCCTGTTTGCTGCTGCTGCGTTTTTCTGCCCGAAAATTCTCATGAGCATGCTCACCAACGAGCCGCTGCTCATTGAGGGCGGCGCGGAATACCTGCGGGTGGTCGCTCCCTCCTACCTGCTGACAGGCATTTCACAGATCTGCCTGTGTATCCTGAAAAACAGCAGCCGGGCAACAAATGCCGGTCTCATCAGTTCCGTATGCATGGCCGGCAATATTTTGATGAATCTGATTCTGATCCTGGGATTATTCGGCTTCCCCCGCCTCGAGATTACCGGCGCTGCCATTTCCACCGATCTTGCAAGGGCTGCGGAGGTTCTCTGGTGCGCAGCCGCACTATCAAAAAAGGGTAGCGTCCGACTCCGCATCAAAAATATCCTGCACACTGATAAAATGCTTTCGCGCGACTTCTGGAAATACACGACACCGGTTCTGGGAAATGAAATCGTGTGGGGTGTGGGCTTTACCATGTATTCCGTAATTATGGGACATCTCGGCAGCGACGCGGTCGCCGCGAATTCGATCGCGAATATCGTCAAAAATCTGGTCTGCTGTCTATGCCTCGGCATCGGCAGCGGCGGAGGTATCCTGATCGGCAACGAGCTCGGCGCCGGAAACCTTCAAAGAGGAAAGGAATATGGCGACTGGCTTTGTATCATATCGGTTCTCGCCGGGATTCTATCCGGAGCGGTGTTGCTTGCTTTCAGCCCTCTGGTATTGTCGGTGACCGGCTTAAGCGACACGGCAACCGGATACCTGAAATGGATGCTTGTCATCTGCTCCTACTATATGATAGGGAAATCGGTCAACAGCACCACCGTCGCAGGGATTTTCTGCGCCGGAGGCGACAGCAGGTTCGGTTTTCTCT
Organism: Lachnospiraceae bacterium; assembly: GCA_020860745.1. GTDB lineage: Bacteria > Bacillota > Clostridia > Lachnospirales > Lachnospiraceae > Eubacterium_I. The sequence goes on from JAJBTR010000032.1 coordinate 2,671, forward strand.
GCGATACGATTGTCATGTGGTGTGTGACCGTTCCGCTCGGCCTGATTGCCGCGTTTGCTTTCAAACTGCCTGTCATCGCGGTATACTTCATCGTCAGCCTGGACGAATTCTGCAAGCTTCCCGCGGTATTTATACATTACCGGAAGTACAAATGGGTGAAAGACCTGACATACAAAGAAAATCCGTAGCTATTCAAGACAGTACTTCGCACTTGCTGCGAAGTGAGTCTGACGGCATAAATCACACAGGAAAAAGACCTTATGCTTACCGATTTTTTCATTCACGTCAGCTCATATTTCGCGCGATCCCTATGTACATGTTCCTCCACCTTATGTCCGCCGCGCCGATCCAGCCAGGCAGCGATACCGACCCACACCAGCAGCGGAATGCAGGCATAGATACTCTTCAGCTCCCATGCTCTCATGCAAAACCAGCAGTAAACCACTCCCGCATGGAAGCAGAGAAGTGTTCCTCCGAAAAAGCGAAAACGGGCCAGCTGCGCCGGGTCATGGTCACAGAGATATTCCGTCAGACCGGCAAAACACTGTCTCGTATTATTTGTTGAAAAAACCGTGGCACTGTTGTAGCCGGAAGCATTCGTGTAAGCCAGCCACTGTACGGCCGCTGCAAAAAACATGGGATAAAGCGCCAGAACCGAATCCGTATCGGCCGGAATCTGCGCCAGTATCAGGCAGGCGATGATATCAACCGCCACAGAAAGATAACGGAAATCCCGTTCTTTAAAGTAACGGAAAATCCAGGTGGCAAAGATAATGCCGCTGATATAAACAGCGGCAGCGCCCAGCCGGATGGTAAATTCCTGCCGGGAACCACTAAGCCCCGCCACAAAGAGATAAATCAGATTAGCGGTAGCTGAGGAGCCAAAGGTATCGCCCCTGTTTAAAAGCGCATAGACGCCGAAAAAACCGCCGACCATGGCCATGCTGTGATGCGCAACCGTTGCGCGGTGTTCGTGTTTTATCATGTTCATTCCTGTTTTCTCCGATCAGTCCGTTCTCACCATTTCTCAAAATGCACCCGACTCTCTTCATAATCAGGGTGCTCCCCGCTCCTTTCCTCCGCAGGATATCCAAAAGCGATGATAGAATGCGGAATCACTGTCTCCGGCAGGGAAAACAGTTTTCTCTGATTCTCCACCCTGTCCATTTCCGGCCAGATGCCGAGCCATACAGAACCGATGCCGAGTCCCTCCGCAGCAAGTATCATATTCTGTCCGGCGATGGCACCGTCAATAACCCAATAATCCTTCGCCGGAGGAAAAGTGCGCTCTAAGTCGCCCAGAATAAGAATCCCCACATCACAACTGCGAAGTGGTCCAGCCGGCCGGCCGTTGGCATCCGCCATTTTAATCAGGGTATCCCTGCCACGAACTACCAGGAAACTCCAGTCTCTCGTATTAGCACAGGAAGGACCGGTCATTCCCGCTCTCAGAATCGTGCGTAAGTCCTCTTCTGTAATGTGCTGCTCCGTATATTTACGGATACTTCTTCTTTTTAATACACCGTCTGTTAATTCCATGTTGCGCTCTCCCGTTCGTATTATTTACTGTCGCCAACGCCGGTTTTTCATAAGCACACACGTGCCGCCAGCGCTGCGCACCGCTCTCTTAATCATTATAAACAAAATCAGGCATAAAAAACAACCCTAAAGACCCCTCCGCGGCCGGCAAACCGCAGAGGGGTCTTTTATAAAGGTATGAATAAGAAACTTCGCAACTGCTCCATACTTTCACAGTTACAGAATATCTATTCCTTCGGTATACTTCGCCTCGGCGACAGTATCTGGAATCCCGTCTTCTTGTAGATTGTTCCCATGATTCCGTCCGGCGCCACCAGGATCACCACGATGGCGATGATTCCCAGCACGATATTCGACATACCGGTGAAATTGTACATGATCTGCACGATGATAACGTACAGGACGGAGCCCACGATCGGCCCCTCCATCGTCCCCAGTCCACCGATGATGACCGCGAAGGTCATGGCAATGGTCCAGTTGATGGAGAATCCCGTGGACGGGTTGATGTACGCCGTCTGCATGTACTGCGCGCCGCCGATCAGCCCCATCATGAAGCAGGCGATCATATAGCAGCGGATCTTTGTCTTGTACAGCTCCACGCCCATGACTTCCGCCGCGGAAGCGCTGTCGCGGATAGCCATCAGGGCCAGCCCGGTCTTCGTGCGCAGCAGGCAGTACACGATCAGTGTAGCCAGCACTGCCATCACCAGAGCCGTATAATAGAGCTGCTTATAGCTCATGGAATACACCGTGTTGATGGACCAGTCCTTCGCATAGCCGACAAACTTCCAGTTTGAGAAGAAGATGTTCAGCGCCTCGGCGATGATCCAGGTACCGATGGCAAAGTACACGCCGCTCATCTTAAAGATGGCGGGCGACACCGCAAGCCCGAAGAGCATGCAGATCACAGCGCCGATGATGATGGAGAGATAGATATTCACCCCATAGTTCACCGAGAGGATGGTCAGTGTGTAGCCGCCCAGGCCGATGAAGGCCTGCATGCCAAGGGAAAGCATGCCGGCGTAACCGCCCAGCAGGTTCCACATCTGGCTCATAGCCAGGTACAGGCACATCAGGGTCAGGATATTTAAAAGGTATGCGCTTCCTGTAAATGGCAGCACCACAAAAAGTACCACAGCCACGACGATCAGTAAAATAAGACTTGATTTTTTCATGTTTTTCATTTTCATCCGCCCCCTTTACTTTCTCACCGCCGAAGCTGCAAACAGTCCGTTCGGCCTCAGAGCCAGGATGACCAGCAGCACGATATAAGCCACCAGCATCTGCACGCCGGACCCGAAGATGTTGCCGCCCACCAGCTGCGCCACACCCAGGAGGATGCCGCCGATCAGGGTGCCGAACAGGGAACCCATGCCGCCGATGACCACCACGCCGAAGGCGATGATCAGGTACTGTGTACCCGAGGACGGATAGAATGTGAAAGTGGAGCCTACCAGGGATCCGGCCACCGCCGTGATGCCCATGCAGATCACCATGGCCGCCGCGTACGCCAGCTTGGTGTTCACGCCCATCAGCTCCGCCGCCATGACGTCGTCCGAAGTCGCACGGATGGAACGTCCGAAGTTCGTCTTCTGCATCATCAGGGAAAGCCCGATGATAATCACGCAGGCGATGATGAAGCTGGTCAGGTAGCTGGCGGACACAGACAGGTACTGTGTCGTGATCACGTTCTTTGACGCCAGCGGGTTGTTGATGATCTGGTTGTCGGCGCTGAATATTTTCAGCATCAGGTTCGACAGGAAGATAGACAGGCCGAACGTCACCAGCAGCGCCGGCGCGTCGCCCTTGTCCATAACCTGGTTGACCAGGAACTGCTGGATCAGGAAACCGAGGACACACATCACAATCACCGAGATGATGGTGGATACAATCAGATTGCATCCCAGCGCGTTCGCCGCCACCATGGTGATGTATGTACCGAGGATCATCAGGTCTCCATGGGCCAGGTTCGTCAGTCCCATGATACCAAAGACAAGGGACATGCCGATACCGATCATGGAATACAATCCTCCAAGGAGGATTCCCGTAACGATACATTGAATCATTTTATCTCACTCCTTTGTCTTTATTTTTGGGCACCGTGGGCGAAGCTGCCGATACCGAAGTAGGCGTCGTTCACCTCATCCACGTTCAGGTCTTTGGACTTTCCTTCCATCACGATCCTGCCCTCCAGAACCACATAGGCATAATCCGAGGCCGCCAGAGACTGGTTGACATTCTGCTCTACGATCAGCATGGTCAGTCCGGACTCCGCAATCTCTTTCAGCTTCTCATAGATGTCTTTGATAACGACCGGCGCCAGCCCCAGGGAAACCTCATCCAGGAGCAGGATCTTCGGCTGGGTCATGATGCCGCGCCCGATGGCGAGCATCTGCCGCTGTCCGCCGGAGAGGAACGTGGACATCTGATTTGCTTTCTCCTTCAACACCGGAAACAGATGATATACCGCCTCCAGCCTGCTTTTGCGCTCGCTCCCCTTTGCCAGGTAAGCGCCCATCAGCAGGTTGTCCTGGACGGTCATACGCTCAAAACAGTGGCTGCCCTCCGGAGCCATGGAAAGGCCGAGCTTCGCGATCTGGCTGGGCTTTTTCCCGGAAATATCCTGGCCGTCAAAGATGATCTGGCCTTTCGTGGGCTTGTTAAACCCGCAGATCGTGTTCATGATCGTGGACTTGCCGGCGCCGTTCGCGCCGATGAGGGATACGATGGTGCCCGGCTCTACGTTTAAGGAAACATCCTGCAGGGCAAGAAAATCCCCGTAATGGGCATCAATATCTTTTACTTCTAACAGGCTCATTCTTCGTCGTCCCCTCCTCCCATGTATACTCGCTTTACTTCGTCGGAATTCATGACCTCAAGCGGCACGCCCGTGATAACGTCCACGCCGTCCGCCACCAGCATGACGCGGTCCGTGCCTTCCAGCATGGTGCGGATAATATGCTCGATCCAGATGACGGACACGCCCTGCTTCTTGATGGTCTTCACCAGGTCGATGATCAGCCCCACCTCCGACTCGGTCAGGCCGCCGCCGACCTCGTCCAGAAGCAGGATCTTCGGCTCCGTCGCCAGGGCGCGCCCGATCTCCAGCCGTTTCCGGTCCAGCAGGCCGAGCTTTCCGGCAAAGAGATCCAGCTTGTCATCCAGCTTGATGATTTTTGACACTTCGATGGCTTTTTTCTTGGCCTCCGCCTCGGACATATTCGCCCCGAAAACGCCGCCTACCATGATATTCTCGAACACGGTCATCTGCTCAAAGGGGCGCGGCACCTGGAATGTGCGGCCGATACCGGCCTGGCAGCGCTCCGTGATCACCTGGCCGGAGATCTCCTGGCCCTGGAAGACGATAGTGCCCTTCGTCGGCTTTAATATGCCGGTCAGGATGTTCAGCATAACCGTCTTTCCTGCGCCGTTCGGCCCGATGACGCCCAGCACTTCCCCCTCGCCCAGCTCAAAATTGATGTTCTTTAAAACATGGTTGCTGCCGAATGAAATGCCGAGGTCTGTAACAGTTAAAATTGCACTCAAAACAATACCTCCCTGCTCTCTGCCGCCGGATTATTCAAAAGGTACAAATTCACCGGTAGTTTCCAGTCCATCCACCTGTACAGCGGAAATGATATTCTGCGTCCATGTGCCATCCTCGTTGTAGATCCACTGACCGGTGCACAGATTCTGCACGGAATAATGATCTTCATTATAATTGATGGTACCGATAACGGTATCAAATTCAATCTCATCACAAACTGCAGCGATCGCGTCCGCATCCAGCGTACCGGCCTCTTTCAGTACATTATAAAGAATCTCAACGTTCGCATAGTCATAACCAGCGGTAGCCGGAGCAAATTCATAGCCATCGATCAGCTCCATCCATGCCTCTGCGATCTCGGCACAGCTCTGCCCGGTGATGGAAGAAGTATAAGGATGATTCTCGGTCCACCACACCTCAGAGCAAAGCCCGGAAGCAAGTCCGTCCGCACCTGCGGAATCTACATCAGAGGTGAACAGGGTAGCCTTCGCCACGGTAACTACCGTCGGCATATAACCGGAAGACTTTAACTGGGAGAAGAAGGTACCGAAGTCGGAGGTCAGCATAACGCCGACAACCGCGTCGCAGTTCTCACTCTTTAAGTTGTTGATAATAGAAGTATAGTCCGTAGCGCCGGAAGTGTAGGCACCCGGATCATACGCGGTATAGCCTCTGGACTCCGCATAGGAAGAAATCGCGTCGATCATGGTCTGTCCCTCGGTATCAGTGGCATGCATTACGCCAACCGTACCGCCGGAGATACCTGCCAGATCCCATGCATCAGCAAAGCAGGAAAGCTCGTTCTCCGTGTTAAATCCCGCATGGTAGCTGTAAGTGTAATCAGATGTCGCCCAGGCTTCGTCAGGCGTGTCATCCGATAAGCAGATAATTCCGGCACGCTCACAGGCAGCCGCTACCGGAACGGTAGTGTCAGCTGTCTTCGCGGTCAGCATAATATCAACGCCCTTGCTGGAGATCAGATTGTTTGCAGCCTCAGACGCCTTTGTCGCGTCGGACTCAGAATCCGCGAACACCAGCTCGATGGTTTTCATCTCACCGTCAATCTCAATGCCGCCCTGCTCATTGATCTGGTCTACCGCGTACTGATAAAACTCCTCTGTGCCATCACCATAAGCTGCCAGGGCACCGGTCGCCGGGTAAACCACGCCGACGGTAATCACATCACCTGAGCTGCTCGAGCTGCCGCCGCAGGCCGCCAGCGTACCGATCATCGCGACACACATGCCGACTGCCGCTAACTGTGCTAATCTTTTCTTCATTGTAATATCCTCCTCTTCGTCAGACTGCATTGACAGTCATTATTATTTTTGCACAAAAAGCATAGGGTATATAGTTAGAATACAGTCAAGACCTACAAAAAAATAGGGAAGATAACAAACAAAATCGTAAAATAACAAATATTTTTTCAAACTGTATAGTTACTATACATATTGTCGAAAATTGCGGCAATTGTTATAATATCATTGTGTAAAATACGTTCACACAAGAGAAGGAAGTTTCAACCATGAAAGAACAGCCTCCGGAAATCAATGAATATCTGTCCATATCAGAGATGGCCGGTATCATGGGCATCAGCCGACAGACATTAATCAGCTACGACAAAATCAATCTGTTCAAGCCGGAGTATGT
>JAJBTR010000415.1 GCA_020860745.1 Lachnospiraceae bacterium
TATTATGGCAGTAGTAGATCTCAGCAAAGAAATCCCCGGTTTTGACAACGGTGCGTACGAAGTTCCCGAGTGGGTTTTCGATGGTAATCCGGCCCTGGTCATCAATCACATGCAAGAAGGCATTGCAGGAACCGGCAAATTCTCCGGAGCTCCCTTTGATCAGGAAGTGGCAGCTATGAAGCGCTACAACACCATTGAGAATCAAAAGAAACTGATTGCCGCTTTCCGCGAGCGCAATCTCCCGATTTTCTGGGTTGCAGTAGTTCCGAATCCGATTGAATTTACTCCGAAGTGGGGCTTCATCTATGAAATGAACGACGCCTGCGCACCGGCAGGCCATCTTGACAATCCGGAAGTAGCCGAGGCCGTTCAGATCATGAAAGAACTTGGCCGTCTGCCGTCTGAGCCGCTGTTCTGTCACACAGGCTGCTGTCCGCTGACCGACAATCATCTGGAGGTTATGCTCCGCCGCCACAATGTACAGGATATCGTACTGACCGGCTGGACCATCCACTCCACCCTTTACAATTCTCTGATCCAGCTGACCGATCACTACTTCTCCGTAGTGGTTCCGAAGGACTGCTCCGGCTCTCCCGAGCGCGACGAGGATTGTATGCAGGTTGTCATGAACAAGATGATGCGCATGTATGGTCTTGTCACCACTCTGGACGACGTCATCGCTCACCTTCCGGACAACAACAAATAAAAAGTCATTCTCAGTCAAAGCCGCCGGAAAACTGTCTGTCTTTCGGCGGCTTTTCCTAACGAAAAAACGTCAGTAAAGGAGTCCCCTATGATTAAATTAGGTAAATTTTCCCGTAGCGTTTCCATCATCGGCGTTGGCTGCACACCCTTTATGGACATCATTACCAACCCGGAGATGCAGGGTCTCACAGAGGGAGAGCTGTTCGGCTATGCAGCAATCGAGGCCATGAAAGACGGAGGAATCACCCCCAAACACCTGCAAAGCTATTTTCATGCCCAGGCGTGTCCGTATGTCATCTCAGACTACTCCAACGCCAACGTCCATGTAAACGACTGGTTTGGCGCCCGCGGTCTGGGATCCATCTCCCACTCGGAAGCCTGCTGCAGCGGATATTTTGCGCTGGACCTGGCAGCGCAGGCAGTCGCGTCCGGCAAATGTGATTTTGTACTCACCGGCGGCGTTGATATGGGTCTGGATAAAGCGGTGGACAATATGCCGGCGCACTTCCGCGAACGCCTGCACACCTCCGGTTTTTCCCGCAACGTTAAATCTTCTTACGACCGGGGCATACACCAGATACGGTTTCAAGGCCGGCGAGTATATCCAGTTTGACGACCCCATCGCTTACTATAAACAGAAATATAACCTCAGCGATGAGAAAGTGGATGAGGCGCTCAATGCTATCGCGGTAAACAACCGCCGCGCTGCCGCACACCATCCCCTTGCAGAACTTCGCACGGAATATTCCGAGATCGCGAAAAAAGCCGGCTATGATGATGTGATGGCCTACATGCGCTCCGATGAGCACAACTATAAAGTTACCGAGTATCTGCGCCGCGACGCCATGGAGGCACGCGCAGACGGCGCCGCCGCCTGCATCGTCTGCCCCACTGAGATTGCAAAACAGTACTGCGACAAACCTATTGAAATTCTGGGCATCGGCAACTGCGTGCTGGAAGCCATGACGCCGCATCTGGAGATTGTCGGCACCCGCGAAGTATTCCGTCAGGTTTACGAGGTTACCGGCGTAAAACCCGAAGAGATCGATCTGCTGATGACCAATGATTTCTTCATGTCCTCCGCCTTTGTAGCCGCGGAAGAATCCGGCTACATCCCCGCCGGACAGGTATGGGATTACGCTCTGGCAGGCCGCACCGCGTTCGACGGCGACAAACCCATCAACACCAACGGCGGCCGCTGTTCTTTCGGACACGCCCATGCTGCCTCCGGTCTTGCTGACATCTATGAAACTGTATTGCAGATGCGCGGTCTGGCCAACGAGCGCCAGGTGAAAAAGCTGCCGAAAACCGCTCTGATCCGCGGGTTCGGCGGCGGCTCTCACAATCTGTGTGCCATCATTCTGAGAACAGTGGAATAAAGGAGGTTATGACTATGAAGATGGAACGAACTGTTAAACGGTTCTATGAGGAACTGGAAAACGGCAAAATCATGGGGCGCAAATGCACAAAATGCGGCAACATTGAATATCCCCCCGTCATCGCCTGCAACCGCTGCGGGTGCTTTGACACGGAGTGGGTGGAGATGAGCGGCAGAGGCACCATCAACGAAATTGTCCTCCCCTCCCGGATGAGCGACCCTGACTGTGAGGTATTCCAGCCCTACGGCATGTGTGTATTTCAGCCGGAAGAGGATGCGCGCGAGATCAACGTCATCGTCCGCGGCATCAGACCTGAAGACAAGGAGGCGCTGGAAGCAAAGATGCCGCTGCCCGTCCAGGCCAGCATCTACCAGCGGGAAGGCTACTGCGCCGTGGTCTATGACCTGGTCGATCAGAACGAATAAGGGAGAGCTGCTATGGAATTTCATTCATTCAAAGAACTGATTCAGCATGTACAGGGACAGCCGTCGCAGGCGCGCGTCGCCGTGGCGGCTGCCGGAGACGAACACACGCTGGAAGCCGTGCTGAAAGCGCGTGCGGAGGGAATCATTTCCCCCATTTTAGTAGGGGACAAAGCCGTGATCGACGCCTGCCTCAATCGGGCAGGCGAAACGGTCCCCGCCGATGATATTTATCATATTCCCGATTTAGCTCAGGCTGCTGAAAAGGCAGTGTCTCTGGTTCGGGAAGGCAAAGCAGATTTTCTGATGAAAGGCAAACTGGATACTGCGATCCTTCTTAAAGCAGTGGTCAACAAACAGCTGGGTCTCGGAACGGGAAGCACCATGAGCCATTTCGCACTGTTTGAAGTCCCCGGTTATCATAAGCTGCTGGCCGCCGTGGACGGCGGCATGGTGACCTACCCAACGCTTCCTCAGAAGAAAGATATCATTGAGAACACAGTCTCTACCCTCAGGAATATGGGATATGACTGCCCTAAAGTAGGTGTTCTGGCCTGTGTCGAGAAGCTCAATCCCAAAATGCCGGAAACGGTGGAGGCAGATGCGCTGAAGCAGATGAATCTGGCCGGAGAGATCAGAAACTGCATCGTGGAAGGTCCGGTCTCCTACGACTGCGCCATGAGCCGCGAAATCGCCGATTACAAAGGCTATCAGAGCCCGGTGAGCGGAGATTGTGACGTGCTGGTAGCACCGAACATTCATGTGGGAAATATCATGGGAAAAATGTTTTCCGTGACCTGTCGGGCGAAGCTGGCCGGCATGGTGGTGGGAGCCCGATGTCCCATCGTCATGACCAGCCGCGGTTCTACGGCGGAGGAAAAGTATCTCTCCATCGTGCTGGCTGCTTCCACCATTCACCAGAAAGGAGACTGAGATGGAACATATATTAGCATTAAACCCGGGCTCTACCTCCACCAAAATCGCGGTCTTTGAGGGTGAGACCCCTCTGTTCATTGAAACCATCCGCCACACGGCAGAAGAACTGGATGGCTTCGAGCATGTCACAGACCAGTATGAATTCCGCAAAAATCTGGTCCTGGAATGTCTGTCCACACACGGCATCGCCTTAAACATGCTGGACGCCGTGGTTTCCCGGGGCGGTCTGCTGGCTCCCATCCACGCCGGAGCCTACACGGTCAACGAGGACATGATCTGGCAGCTGCGCTGCCGTCCCCAGCAGGAACACGCCTCCAATGTGGGCGCTCTCATCGCTCACGCCATTGCGGAGCCACTGGGTATTAACGCCTATATCTATGACGGCGTCACCGTAGACGAACTGACCGAGATCAACCGTGTCACAGGCCTGCCGGAGTTTCACCGCAAAGGCATCGGACACAACCTGAATACCCGGGCGGCCGCGATGCGATATGCCAGAGAGCAGGGCAGGGACTACCGCAACATTACCGTAATCGTCGCCCACCTCGGCGGCGGCATCTCCGTCAACCTCCACCACAAAGGTCGGATTGTGGACTTTATCAGCGATGACGAGGGGCCTTTTTCACCGGAGCGGGCCGGCGGGCTGCCTGTATTTGACGTCATCCACAAATGCTTTCGGGATGGGGAGACCGATGCGGGCATGATGAAGCTGGTGAAACGTCAGAGCGGACTTATGGCTCATCTGGGAACCACAGACTGTCAGGAGATTGAGGCAAGAATCGACCGGGGCGACGAATATGCCCGCCTGGTCTATGACGCCATGGCGCTGCAGATTGCAAAAAACATCGCCAAATGCGCACCAGTGGTCAGCGGCCAGGTTGACGCCATCCTCATCACAGGCGGCATCGCGCATTCCAGGCGCATTACTGATGAAATCACGTCCCGCGTCCGCTTCCTTGCGCCGGTCATGATCTATGCCGGGGAGGACGAAATGCAGTCGCTGGTTCTCGGCTGCCTCAGAGTTCTTCGGGGACAGGAGCAGGCACAGACCTATGTAAGGGCGGAGGATCCCATTGCATATCGCGGAGGTACCTATGAAACAACGTAAACGGCTGGTTTACGCCGTCACAGGCGTGATTGTGCTTCTCTTTATCGGAATTATTTTTGCCTGGAGCGTACTGTCCATTCCCATTGCGGAGGAATTTACCGACTGGTCTAAAGCTCAGCTCTCCATGACGTTCACCATCGCAATCAGCTGTTTCTGTCTGGGAGGCATGGTCGGCGGTCTGTTTCACAAATGGCTCAGCACACAGATATGGCTGCTTCTGGCAGGCGCACTGTCTCTCGCCGGCTTTCTGATCGCCTCCCGCGCAGGCACTCCCCCCGTCCTCTATATCGGGTTCGGGATCCTATGCGGTCTGGGAATCGGCATTGCTTACAATATTGTGATCAGCGCTGTGAGCCACTGGTTCCCCGACCAGCCGGGCCTCATCTCCGGTATTCTGATGATGGGCTTCGGCTTCAGCGGCTTTGCCATCGGAAAGCTCTACCAGGCCTGGACCCCGCAGACCATAGGCGGATGGCGCCTCTCTTTTACCGTGCTCGGCATTGTAATCGGAGTGGTTCTGCAGGTGTGCGGTTTTATCATCCGCGAACCGGGAAAAGAATTTACTCCGCCCGCCGCAGCAAAAAAGAAGGCGGTTCATCCCACACAGGATCTGACCTCATCCCAGATGATCCGACAGCGATCTTTCCGCCTGTTCTACCTGTGGGCGGTTCTCCTCACTGCCTGCGGGATGGTGATACTCTCCCAGGCCAGCAGCATAACAATGGACGTCAATGCCGCCCTGCCCCAGGCTGCGATCGCCACTATTGTCGGCATGGTTTCCATATTTAACGCCATCGGCCGCGTGACCCTGGGAGCTCTGTTTGACCGGTTTGGCAGCACCGCTGTGATACAGACTATGAACGGTCTGTTTTTCGCTTCCGCCTGCCTGCTCTTCTTTGCGCTGCGACAAAACAACGACATCTGCCTGATTACAGGATTTGCCGCGGGAGGTCTGGGTTACGGGGGAATCCCGACCATGAATAGCGCGTTTGCCAGTTCTCACTACGGCATGAAGCACTATTCCCCGAATTTTTCCATTATTAACACCAGCCTGCTCATCGCTTCCTTTGGAAGCACAGCAGCCGGTGCCCTGTATGACGCGGCGGGATCTTATATTCCGACCTGCCTGATTATGGGAGCGCTGGCCATCGCCGGAACAGGAATCTCTTTGGCCATTTATATCTGTGACAAAAACAGCAACCCGATCCCTTAAAATCATCCGGGGCGGGGTTTACGAAAGGAAAACAGGTAAACAATATGAAAAAATCGAGGGTTTACGAAAATTTTAATTTTGGCGCAAGAGGATGGGGCATCATCGGTTACGCAGCTCTGCTGATGTGTATCAACGGCCTCATTCACACAAACGGTATCAATATACTGTTGAATATGCTAAACTCTATGAAAGGTTGGAATGTCTCCACGCTTCTCAACATCAACACGGTAGCGGGTATCATCGGCGTCGTGTCATCTTTTTTCACAGGGCGGCTGATCGTAAAATTCGGCGCAAAAAAATAGGCGGTATTTATCTGATTGCCGGAGGCTGTGCCGTGATATGGTTCGGATACTTAAACAGCATTGCCGCGTTCTTTTTATGTCTGGTAATTTTATGGGTATTTACAGACGGCTATGGCCAGATGTCACCCCAGACACTTACAACGAACTGGTTCCCTCGAAAAAAAGGAATTGCGCTGGGATGGTCCACCATGGGTTATCCTGTCTGCACGATTATCACGGTTTCGCTTCTGACCACTCTGATCGGCGTGCTGGGATACGGGAAAGCATTTCTGGCGCTTGGAGTTGTCCATGTCTGCCTGGGCTTCCTCACTTTGTTTGCGATTCATGACTATCCCGAAGAAGTGGGCGCCTACCCGGACAATGACAGCACCGGTCTGGATGACCTGAAAGCGATGCTCGAATATCGCAAAAACTACAAATCTGAGCTCACTGTCAAGAAATTACTCACAGACAAAAACATGTGGGCCATAGCTGTCATGATGGGACTCCTCTGGATGTGCACCATCGGTATCGTCAGCCAGATGGTGCCCCGGCTGACCAGCATCGGTTACAGCCAGACCATGGCAACCCATTGCATGCAGTTTTCCTCCATCGTCGGCATTATCGGTTCTTATTTTTACGGTTGGTTAGACCAGAAGATCGGCACCAGAAAATCCGTTATGATTTATTGCTGGGGCTATGTGGCCGTGTTCCTGCTCTTTATATTCAACAACACAACAACCGGTTTGATTCTGGCCTGCGGTATTGCGGGAACTGGAACCGGAGCCATCTGTAATTTGCTGCCGTCCTATATCGGCACTGTATACGGCAGGGACGATTTCGCGATTGCCAACAGCATTATTTATCCGATCGCTTCCATGATCCGTTGCCTGAATTTCACAATCCTCGCAATCGGTTTGAATATGACCGGAACCTACACTCCTTCCTCTGTGATATTCTGTGTGTTTGCCATTATTGCATTCTTTATGGCAGTAAAGCTCAAAGCAGTCTATCAGGAAAAGGAATAGCCTTTTCATTTCACAGGTCTGTGTCAAAACCTGCTCTTTCGGGTACAGCCTCAAACACCCCCAATGAACCTCATCCGGTCATTGGGGATTTTCTTCTTATAATTCTTGACAAGAGATATCTCCCATGTTATTACAAAAAATAAAAAGACCTATTTTGAAACAAGTGGAGCATGCAATGAATATTGAACAGACAATTCACACCGCCCAGCCACAGGCAGAGGACATCGATTTCAGCGACGTCCTCCTCGTTGCCATGGATGCCGGACACATCCTCCTGGAAAATGGCGCGGAGATTTTCCGCGTGGAGGAGACCATGCTGCGCATCGGCCGCCACTTTGGTGTACAGAACGAGGATGTCTTTGTCCTGAGCAACGGCATCTTTACCACCGGCGGTTCACAGGAGCAGGGACACAAAAAAAGCTTCGCCCGCGTGCAGCATATCCCCATGCACACAACCTCCCTGGACAAAGTGGTGGCGATCAACCAGCTCTCCCGGGATGTGGAAGCCGGGAAGTATACGCTGAAAGAAACAAAAGAAAAATTGCAGGAAATACGAGAGATGACCGGAAAAGCCCATTGGAAGCAGATTTTAGCCTCCGGTATCGGCGTGGGCTGCTTCTGCCTGCTGATCGGCGGTGATCTCGCAGACGCCGCGGCAGCCATATTGGCCGGTCTTCTCATCTACCTGTTCATATTAAAAGTCAGCATCCCGGTCTTTCGCCTCTCCCGGATCACAGAAAACATTTGCGGCGGCGCCCTTGCCACCCTGCTGTGTCTGCTGTGTTACCGGATCGGACTGGGGCATAACCTCGGCGCTATGGTGGTCGGCTCCATCATACCTCTGGTTCCCGGAGTTGCCTTCACCAACAGCATCCGGGATATTGCCGACCGCAACTACATCTCCGGCATTGTGCGAATGGTGGACGCGATTCTGGTCTTCGTCTGCATCGCCATCGGCGTTGGCGTTGTATTTATGCTCTGCCAGCAGTTTGGAGGGGGAGGTGTCGGGTTATGAGCTATTCACAGGATATTATATATTGGATGATTCAGATCATTGCACCATTTTTCGGGACGATTGCATTCGCCTTGATTTTCGGCGTTCCCCGAAAATATTATCTTCTATGCGGACTGACCGGCATGATCGGCTGGCTGATCTATGTCCTGACACAGCAGGCGGGAGCTCCCGCTGCGGAAGCTACATTCCTGGCCTCCGCGGCAGTTGTCTTTCTCTCCAGAATATTTGCCGTCAACGTCAAGTGTCCGGTTGCCGTCTTTCTGATCTCCGGAATCATACCGCTCGTCCTGGGAAGCAGCGTGTACTGGGCAGCATACTATCTGGTGATGAATGAGACCGGCAAAGCAATGGAAAGCGGATTTACCGCCGTACGCCTGGCGGTGGCTATTGTATTGGGAATCGTGATCATTCAGGAACTGCCAAATAAGTGGTTTCATCTGAACAGGAAAAGGGGGCATTAAACATGCCCTCTTACTTGTTCCATATTTCTCAGTCTCCGCATCACTTCAATTTTTCAATGATACAAGTATGCTTCTTTTTCTTTTCACCTTTTGCTGCCTTATCATAATTGATTCCCACAAGCAGCACCTCTTCAGTCAAACCCCTCAGCCTGCCGCCATATCGGTTCTCTTTCATCTGACGAATAGCCGAATCTGCATCCTTATTGTACTTCAATTCAACAAGTAAAGCCGGTTTGTTTACATTTCTTCTTGGAATGAAAGCATAATCCGCGAATCCTTTTCCTGCCGGAAGCTCCCGGATAATTTCATAATAGTTCTGCGCAGTATAGTAAGCCAGTAAAATCGCACAGCTTAACGAATTTTCATCATTATATTCCAGACTCGAAGCACATGACTCATGCGCCAGTTCAAAAGCTTCTGCCACCTGTTCACTATCTCCGCTAATCGTAGCTTTCAATAATTTATCCGACTGAGATAAAGCTTTTGCAACTTCCGTCCAACCGGTATTTTTTACTGCTGTTTGAAAAGAATCCGCCACCTCAAGATTCGGAATATATACCTCTTTTTCTTTCTCATTATATGTCAGATATCCCAAATGGATCAGCAAAGTCAGGACATCATCTTTATTACCAAAAGAGGTAAAATCATTCTGGAACGTTCCTGTATCAACATTCACACGCTGACCGCCGAGCATCAAAATAATATCATCTTTCAGCCCATCAAAATTCTGTGTGATATAACCTCTGAGGTATTCATATGTCTCCGACGCCGTCCAATAATTCTGGTATTCCTCATCCTGAATCGCATTCATCACAGAATTCGGACTATATATA
>JAJBTR010000044.1 GCA_020860745.1 Lachnospiraceae bacterium
TGCGCAGCTGCGCTTGCTGCAGTGATGGGAATTTCCATGGCGTCATCGGCAGGGAACGATGCATTTGCAGCGAGTTCTGCCCGTACAGACAATACCACGGCAGCGGACAACGACCTGGAAAATGCTGACATCATTGATGAGGCAAAAACCGGGTCACTTACAATCCGGAAGTATGATACTACTGCGGCGACTGCAGCGGGTATCGGTACCGGCGGATTTACATCCAATGGGGAGCAGAATGAAGATGCAGAGGGGGAACTGGCTCAATACGCGATGGAGGGTGTGCAGTTTAGTTATCTGAAAGTCGGTGAAATTGAGACTTATACTGCGGACGGCACCATATATGTCGTTTATGAAATTCCGGAAAAGCTGGCGGAAATTTTGGAATTGCCGGAGGACAGCGCGACTGATATGGAGGTGACTGCCGCAGGATGTGATAATACGGGAGTGCTGCATTTCACGTCCACGCAGATTAATGACGCATTGGAAGAACTGTTGATGGCGGATGATGTGCAGGCGAAAAATGCGTTAGAGGAGTATCTGTATGATTATGGAACACAGGATTCCACTATTGATCAGGGAACATATATACAGAATAATGTGAAAGCGGTGAATATGCCGAAGACGGACGCAGATGGTCTGACCAATGTGAGCGGGCTGGAACTGGGGCTTTACCTGGTTGTGGAGACGGAGGTTCCTGAACAGGTAACGGAGACAGTTAATCCGTGGTTCGCGTCGCTTCCTTTTACAGATTCTGACGGTGAAGAGTGGTTGTATGATATGTACTGCTACCCTAAAAATCAGAGTGGGAATCCTACGTTAGATAAATCTGTGAGAAATGCTTATTCTAACACAGGAACGTTTGATAAAAACGGCGATATTGTGTCCGGTGAAGAATATGAGTCCGGAAAGACTTCAAAATCTCTGGTTGTATATAACCAGGATGATTCAGAATATGCCGCCGGCGATAAGGACGACAGTACCTATGTGGCGAACAGGGGCGGCTATACAGGTGACGGTGTTACAGCCGGAGCGGGAGCGGTACAGGAAATAAGTGCTGACTATACCTATGCGGACACTGCGACTGCTTCCGAAGGGGATCTTCTGGATTATATTCTGGTATCGCGTATTCCGCATATTTCCAGTAAGGCAACTTATCTGAGCGAGTATACTTTTACTGATACTCTGGGGGCGGGGCTTACCTATAATGATGATGTCAAGATTGCATTCTATCATACTGCTGCGGATGCAAATGCGAATAATACGGCGGCTGCGGATTTGATCTGGAATCTGTCGGACGGAACCTATGCGTCCAGATTCGCGGAGGTTACTGTGTATGATGCAGCGTTTAATACGTATACCGGAGATGGATCCACGCAGCTGGTTGTTTCTATGACGGAAGCCGGACTGAACGTTATCAATGGTACGGAGAATGCCATTACAGAGGAGGGTGCGGAGAGCAATCTGGACGGTTTGTCTGATTATTATATGGTGGTTTACTACACCGTTACAGTGAACACAGATGATTCTGCCATTCTCGGTGACGAAGGGAACCCGAACAATGTTACATTGGTATGGAGCAGGACATCAAATGGTTATTATAACATGCTGGAGGACAAAAATTATGTGTACAGCTATGGTATTGATCTGACCAAGGAATTCTCAGATAGTAAAGGAGATCCGACCGCAGTCATGTTTAACCTGTATAACAATACAGACGGATATTATGTAGCGGTTGAACCGGCCGTTGATTCTGCAGGGGATATTATAGCAGGAAAATATTATGTAACCGGGAAGACGGTCAGTCAGGATGACAGCAGCGAATCGACGACAGTTTTTGCGCCGGCATCGGATGGAACGCTTGTGATTGAAGGACTGGAGGCGGATTCCTATTCACTGACGGAGCTCAGAACCGATCAGGGATATACTTTGCTTCGTGATCCTGTGACAATTGTGATTACTTCGACAGATCGCGACATCATTGCTTCTGTTGCGGGGGTGGCCGGCCTTACAGCGGACGTGGCGGAAGAGATTATCAGAAATTATCATGGCGGAATCTATGATGAAAACGGGAATCTGATCGATTCTCCCGCTGAGGCGACGGCGAATGGGCGTATGATCGGCGGTACGGATATCTATGTCGGTGATATCCTGCCTGCGACGGCAACTGTCGATGGGATTGCAGCAAAAATGGCTGACAGGGATCTCTCAGAGGAGCTTCTGACGACAGATTCTGAATCCAGTGCGAATGCATCGGTTATTGTCTCTATTACCAATCATAAGAGTTTCCGGCTTCCGCAAACAGGAGGATCCGGGTTATATGCGATCACCATTCTTGGCATTATTCTGGCTGTGCTGGGAATTATGATATCCAGAAAAGAAAAGAAATGCTGATAAAGAGATATTGGAAACCCGCATGCATCACGGCTACAGGAATTGTTTTGATATTATATCCGTTCATCAGCAACTGGGTTTATGATCGGGCGGTGCAGTCGGAAGTTTCTGCTTATGAAGTGATGGCGGAGGATGCTTCTGATAAAGAGATTGCAGCGATGTTTGCCGCGGCCAGAGCATATAATGAGCAGGTGACAGATCTGAAAGTGACGATCACAGATCCTTTTATTGAGTCGAATGAGGAGGAGGCGGACAACTATTATGATATCTTTCATCCGGATGATTCCGGTGTTATGTGTTTTGTCAGGATACCGAAAATAAATGTCTGTCTGCCTGTGTATCACGGTACCGATGCCTCAGTCCTGGAAAAAGGGGCGGGGCATATTCAGGGGACAGCTTTTCCAACGGGAGACGAGGGAATCCGTCCTGTGATATCAGCACATACGGGCATTAACAAGGCAAAGATGTTTTCTGATCTGACAGAACTGGAGAAAGGAGATCTTTTCATTCTTGTTGTACAGAATGAGACATTTGCGTATGAGGTCTGTGATATAAGGGTGATTCTTCCGGAGGATATATCGGTGTTAACTGCGGAAAAAGGGAGAGATCTTGTGACGTTGATGACCTGCACCCCATATGGTGTCAATACGCATCGCCTTATTGTGACAGGAGAGCGTACAGACTACGAAAAAGGTATGGAGAACAGCATTGAGGCTAATTCAGAAAGCTCCCGGTGGATGAGGGCATATCGCCGTGCTCTGATGATCGGCATCGTGGTTACCGCTGGTCTGCTTTTGTTTCAAATATTGTGCGCACGTATAGGGAAGAAAAGGATGGGAGTAATATGAGAGGAAAAAATCGGGGGACTTTTTTTCTACTTGCCGGTTTTATAATCTTTGCTGCACCTTTCCTGTTGAATTGCGGATTCAGAATCTGGTCCGGAGGAGCTAAGAGAGCATTTGAGGCGGCGAACAGCGAAATACTATGGGAGGAAAATGCAGCCGGGGAAAGTGAGTACGGCAAAGCTTTACAGGAAGAGTCCGCGGTGGGGAAAATTGAAAGCACAGTGGAGAAAGCTGCCGGATATCGGGTGATTCAGGGGACGGAAAAGTTGTTTACACAGATTGCAGAATATAATGCATATTTATCGGAAGAAGGTCAGGCTAATATCATGGACACCCAGTCTGTGATACAGACGCCGTCTGGTATTGACGGTCTGGAAAACGGGATGTTCGGATATGTCACGATTCCGGCTATGGATGTGGAACTGCCGTTATATATCGGTGCATCTGATTCAAATCTTGCAAAGGGAGCTGCAGTTCTGGGAGCGACCTCTTTGCCGGTTGGCGGTAATAATACGAACAGCGTGATTGCGGGACACAGGGGATATCGCGGGATACCGTATTTCAGAGAGATAGAAAAATTATCTGTGGGGGATAGCGTATTTGTCACAAATCCCTGGGAAACACTTGCATACCGGGTAGAGGCTATTGATATCGTAGATCCATATGATAATGATGCGATCAGGATACGGGAAGGGAAGGATATGGTAACACTTCTCACCTACCATCCTTACCGTTCTCACGGGACATACCGGTACGTGGTCTATTGTGTAAGAGAAGAAAGCCGGGAAAGCCAGGATGCGGCAGCGGCGGCAGATGTGGGTTCTGATGCGATTTTTTCTTCTGATGGAGAAGAATATGAATGTTCGGCATATGATATTGCATTGGAGAAAGTGTTACGGGCTGTGTGCGGAGCATTTTTTGTTCTGATATTTCTGGTATATTCTGTAAGAAAAAATCAGAAGTAAATTTTCAACGTATTCGCAACGTGGGTAAAGGAGAGGTAATGAATGGGAAAAAACAGATTTAGAAAACGCCTGATCAAGGCGGTGGTCGGTGCTATGGCGGTGACTCTGGGGATGATGGCCGGTTATGGAAAGACAGATGTGATGGCAGCCGCCGGGGAGTCTGCTGTTACCTGGAAAACCGTATTGCAGAGCATTGATAACAGCAATGTCTATGTATATGACGGAGATAATATGGACACAACCCTGAATAACCGGCTTGTTGGAAAGTCCGGTTCGCTCTGGGGATTTATCATGAATGGAAAGGTTGATACAGGATATACCGGTGTTGCGGGCAACCTTAACGGTTGGTGGAAGGTAGAGTCCGGATGGGTTGATTTTTCAGAATCCGGAGTGACACAGGCGGGGGCAGTGAGATATCCGCTGAATACATGGAGTTCTGCGTGGTACAGTTTTTCTAACGGCAAGGTGCAGGTTGGAGATAATGATACGATCATCAGGAACGATAACGGCTGGTGGTATGTCATTGACGGAAATGTAGATTTTTCTTACAGCGGCTTTGGCCAGAATGCAAACGGCGCATGGTATGTGAGAAACGGCTCAGTATCTTTTTCGGATTATGGTATCTATACTGATGCAGGCAACAAGCTGGGATATGGCGCCGGAGAGCGGTATCTGGTGATTGACAGCATGGTTCAGGAGGGGATGGAGTACGATGTGGTGAGAGTGAGCGGAAGCAATAACGGTACGGATGCCTGGTGGTATGTCAGCAACGGCCGTGTTATTATCGGCCCTACGGTCGCAAAGAATGTCAACGGCTGGTGGTATATTGATACCGAAGGGAAAGTGGATTTCACCTATAATGGCGCGGCAAGCAACGCAAACGGCACATGGTATATATCCGGCGGAAAGGTGGATTTCGGCTACAGCGGTTCCGCATACGGATATACTTTTGTAAACGGGAAAGCGCAGTGAGGAGGAAAGTTAATGAAAGGTTCTAAAGCAAAAAGAGTGTTGATTGCGGCTGTTACCGGTCTGTTCCTTTGTATGGCAGCGGTCCGGATTTGGGGATTTCCGGACATTTCCCTGGCCGCGCAGGTTGAGACAGGCGCTGGATTGGAAGAGGAAAGCACAGGTGTGTCAGGGGGCGGGACAGACCCGGTGCTGGAGCAATATATCCTGGAGCATATGAATCCGGATTATGTGGGAGACGGAGAGACCCTTGCTCTGGTGAATGCGCTCCTGGTGAAACAGACATATTTTAATGCGGATGCCGTGGAGGACGGTGATTCGATTGATTCCATTATGGGTCTCATTGAGAACGGGGGAGACGACCAGGAAGAGGCTCTTGACAAGTATATCATGCAGACGGGTGATTATACCGCGGTATACGAAGTGAGCGGTGAAAATGGTTATTATATCGCCTACGCGGATACCATGCAGGATAATCCGGATTCCGAGACGCGCGAAGCAGTTTTTGCCATGAATGATACCGGCGCGCAGATTCTGGAAGGCTGTATTTATGATAGTAAGAGCGGGCTTGTCTATATTCCGAAAGAGTATTTTTTCGACGAGGATGGAAGCGTCTGGCTTTTCCCTGTTCAGGTACAGTTTATGCAGATTCTGGACACAGATTGCAATACCACGGAAGTGACCGCAGTCGTGGGGAACGGGGAGGAGATTACTTCCACAATATCAAGTGATGTGTCTTTTTACGATACTGATACTACTATGCAGACAGAGGCCGGCATGGATGCGGATCATATTTCCGTGTATGTCAACGGGACGCCGGTCAGTGAAGACAGTTTTGCGTATGAAAGTGAGAGCGGAGAATTGACAATTCACGCATTCCCTTCCGGTGTGGAAAATGTCTACGTGGAGACATCAGAGGAAACTGTGGCAGGAAGCCTGATCGACAAAATGAGAAATCTGCTGGGCAATGCAGGTGTTTATACGGAGGCGTTTGCAGTCAGTTACAGTTCTATGGATTATTTCGCAACAAACATTGATGTCAGCAATATCAGCGTGGATCAGGTGTGGACCGGTACGGCCGGAGTGATTTATTCGGACTCTACATCAGCAAACGGTACGTACGGCGCATATCTGGACGATTCGGATATTGCAAATCTTCAGGCGGCTATTTACAGTGGAGGAAGTGCAGGAGTGGATCTTGAAACGGTGTACTCTCTGAGTGATTCCAGGTATTGTACAACCCGCGTATATCTTGGCAAAGGAGAGACTGCAACGATAAATGGGAGCGTCTACAGTCCGATCAGTACTCTGTTTACCCCGTTTGCCGGGATTAGCAAGGCGATTGCGATGGAATGCTGTCATGTCAATGCGTTTGGCATTTCGTCGGCCGGAGCGGAGCAGGGACGCCTGTATACCAACAAGCTGGTGCGTGTACGCTGCCTGTATAAAGGAGTGGATTCCGATGGATATGAATATGCGGTATTTGGTATTGTGACGCAGACGATTAACACGCAGTCGGGAACTGCTATCTTTAAGGTTCGCGGTGACACGGAGCCAGAAAATCCTGTAATCTCGACAGCCTATTATAAGGCGCGTCAGGCATATCTGCCATCTCTGGATATCTACATAAAAAAGGAGGATTGCGACACGGGAGAAGTTCTCAAGGGTGCAGAATTTAAGGTTTATATGGATGGAACCGAGATGGGAACGGTCACCACAGACGGTAATGGAAGGGCTGTCTATCATTGGACAGGAACTGTGCTTTATACATCTTATTCGACTTATTCTCAAAGATTCTGTGCGAACTATAACCGGATCAGTGCAGAGGATAAAACAAAATATTCTTCTGTGGAATCCTCTCGTTCGAGCGCCTATACCTATGCAAAAAGTCAGGTTAACATTTCTTTATCTGAGAAACTGGAAAATCTGAAAAAAACAACACATACATGGACAATTAAAGAGACCGGTTCGCCGGAGAATTATTATCTGAATACAGAGTTGTTTGAACAGAAAATTGCGGTCAGCACAACTGCGATTGAAGTTACGTTTTCGGACGAGCCCTATGGATATGCGAATCTCGAGAAAGAATCGGGTAATAAAGGGATTACGGATGGCAATGATTGTTACTCTCTGGAAGGAGCGGTGTATGGCGTCTATGCTGCCTTGGCGGATGCCGAAGCAGATACAAACCGTGCGGCCACATTGACAACGGATGAAGAGGGAAAAACGAATACTGTAGATTTACGTGCAGGGACATATTATGTGAAAGAGGTAACAGCATCCTGCGGTTATTCGCTGGACCCTCAGATATATGAGACAAGTGTAGAGAAAGGGAAAACGACAACGATAAATTCTGAAGATCCGCCGGATTATGATTCGACCGGGCTTATACTGACAAAGCTGCAGGAGAACACAGATTTTAATGCTGGTCATAATAAACTGTATTTGTCTTATCTGAATGAATATTTTCCGGATATGAGCGGTGCACAGTTTACGGTAAAGTATTATGACGCACAGTATTCCGATCTGAGTGAGGTGGAGTCTTCGCACCTGCAGAGGACATGGGTGATACAGACAAAGGCTGTATGCGGGACATGTGATCGTTTGTTTGACGACAGAGATACCTGCGTGTCGCATATGCAGTCTGAGCATGGGATTACGGTAAAATATGATATCACCTACACGGCTGAACTGACAGATGCATATCTTGCTTCCGGTTCTGATTCTCTGTATTATGATTCATCGGGTGCGTCTGTATTGCCATTGGGAACAATTACCGTGGAGGAAAGCGGAGCCGCGTGGGGATATCTGATTTCGGGAGCATATGTTACAGCGGAGGATGGTTCTCTTATTAGCGATAACGGCGGCGTGGTGCTGATGAATATCAGCACGGATCATGATGCAGGAGAAGCCGTGACCGGCGGCGGACAGCTTACTGTGGACAATGTGGCGGGTAATGAAATTGAGAAAGCGGAACAACTGCGCCGCTGCAGCATTACAATTCACAAAAAAGACGATAGGGGCAATGACTGCGAGGGTGTGGAGTATTCGATTGCCGTCTTAAATCAGGATACAGGGGAATATGAGTATATCGCGAGTTATAATGGTACAAGTTCGCTGCCGAATACAGAGGGATTGAGTTATGTGAATGAGGATGGTGTGACTGTCACTGCAACAGATGCCGGAGGGACAGTGATATTCGGGAATCTCGTATTCGGCACATATGCCGTTACGGAGACGAAAACGGTGGACGGATTATCTCTTCTTGCGGAAAGCTTTACCGTTGAATTGCCCTATGCTGCAGAAAGTGTGAACGGTTCTTCAACAGATTATGATTTTTATGATGAGAAGACCGGTTTATATTATTGGGTTGATCTGACCTATGAGATATCAGACGGCGTAACCTTTGATGTCCCTCAGGCCGGCGGAGAAAGAAGAATGACAGTACCTGTGATTGCTGGGTTATGCATCGTTTTTCTGGGAGTTCTATACGCAAAGCGAAGAAAGAACAGCGCAATCAATTAGAGCGTTCTTTTTATAGAATAAATTATTTTTTTCCCGGCATACTAACCTTGTAAAAAGAAACAATACAAGGAGGTACGGTATGGATCAGTTATCAGAAAAAGAACTGGCTGCAATCAATGATTTACTTGCGGACGAGGAATTATTGACCAAAAAATTTAAAATGCTGGCAAAACAGACAGATGATGTGGAAATCAAGCAGAAGTATGAGCGGATTTCTGAGCAGCATCAGGGACATTTTAACACATTGTATGAGCAGTTACGGTAGGAGGTGCAGAATATGCAGGAATTTACAGATAAAGAAATTTTGAGCGATGGCCTTTCTACAGAGAAGGCGACAACAGAGAAATTTAACAGCTTTGCTAACGAGTGTGTACACGATCAGGTCAGAACGACGATGCTTCATATTCTGGAGCAGGAACACAGCATCCCGCAGGATGGAGTCAATATGATGCATTCCAGAGGCTTCTATGAGCCGCCGGCTGCGGAAGCACAGAAGGTAAAAGAGGCAAAGCAGAAGTTTGCGGAGAGTTTTCAGTAAAAAAGGATGATTCTGAGTGGACGTTGTTGCTGTACACAGGCTGGATAGTCTGCGAACGTAACACGCTCCGCGGGATGCACACAAAATGCTAAAAAACAATGTTGCGTTTCCCCTGGTTCTCTTGTATACTGAATCTATACT
>JAJBTR010000356.1 GCA_020860745.1 Lachnospiraceae bacterium
CTTTGATACCGGAGCGGGCGCGGCGTGGTTCTGACAAATGACGGTATGGAATTCTTGCCGTATGCCAGAGATATTTACAGCAAATACCAGGCGCTTTTGGGAAAATATGGGAAAAACGGTACATACAAAAAGAAATTCGGCGTGTCTTCACAACACTATTCTTTTGCGGTGAAAGCCTTTGTGGATATGGCGAAAGATTATGATATGTCGCAGTATGAGTTTGCAATTCGGGAGACAATGACCAGAGAGGTGATTCGGGATGTCAGTACAATGAGAAGCGAAATCGGCATTTTATACCTTTCGGATTTCAATCGCAAGGCTATGACCAGACTGATGAAATCGGCCAATCTGGAATTTCATCGTCTTGTAGACTGCCGCGCATATGTTTATTTGTGGAAGCATCATCCCCTTGCAACGGAGGAGAGTATCGGGATGGAGCAGCTGGCAGACTATCCCTGCCTGTCTTTTGAGCAGGGGAGTGACAGCACATTTTATCTTGCTGAGGAAGTGCTCGTGGCGAATGAATATGCACAGAGTATCAAGGCCAATGATCGGGGAACGATGCTGAACCTGATGGTTGGCCTGAATGGCTATACCTTATGCTCCGGCATTATCTGCGAAGAGTTGAATGGTGACGATTTTGTGGCAGTGCCTTTCAGAGAAAAAGAA
Source organism: Lachnospiraceae bacterium (assembly GCA_020860745.1). Classification (GTDB taxonomy): domain Bacteria; phylum Bacillota; class Clostridia; order Lachnospirales; family Lachnospiraceae; genus Eubacterium_I. The sequence continues at coordinate 670 of JAJBTR010000356.1, forward strand.
GAAGCGGAAGACACGATGGAGATTGGTTATGTCATGTTGAAAAATATGGTTTTGAGTCCTGTCGGAGAGAAGTATGTCGCCGCGATCAAAAAGTATCTTCGGGATATATAGGGTGAGCTGTTGCCTTACCATCGATTTGGAGAACGAAAATATGAACTGTCAGGACAGAAGGGAGAGTGCTATGGGTTTTCTGCCGGATGAGAGAAAATTAAAAAAATATATTTCCGGGGGAGAGTTCGGTTTGGAAAAGGAGAGCCTTCGCGTGGATCAACACGGTTATCTTTCACACACGCCGCATCCCTTCCCTGACGACAGTCGGATTGACCGTGACTTCTGTGAAAATCAGGTGGAACTGATTACCGGGGTAAACGACAGTATTGAAGATGTGTGGTCGGAGCTGGCCGGACTGTATCGGGAAACGGCGGATCGGCTGTTAGAGTTGGAGACAGGCAGGGAGTATCTCTGGCCTTTTTCGAATCCCCCTTATGTCCGCGGAGAGGCGGATATACCGATTGCAAACTTTACCGGAAGACAGGCGGGAAAGGGAGTATACCGGGAGTATCTGGCGGGAAAGTACGGGAAGAGGAAAATGCTGTACTCCGGAATCCACTATAACTTTTCTTTTCCGGAGGATTTGCTGCGGGAGGATTTCGCCTGTCGCGGGAAGAAAAAAGCTGTAATTGAGACGGAGAGGAATCTTGTATCCAATGATAAACGGGAGAAGGCTGATTCACGCGAAAAAAATTGTGCAGCCGGAGAGAAAGAACAGGAATTTCGGGAATACAAGGATCAGATATATCTGGAACTGGGGAAAAAAGCGGTCAAATACAGTTGGCTTATCGTGTATCTGACGGCAGCCAGCCCTGTTCTGGACGGTTCTTATTACCGGGTGGGAGATCTGGATGAGACGGTTGTGAGCCGATATGCTTCCCCGCGCTGCAGTGAGATCGGTTATTGGAACTCCTTTGTGCCGATTCTGGATTTTTCGTCCCTGGATGCTTATGCGGACAGTATCGACGGGTATGTGAAGAACCGGATGATCACGGCGTCTACGGAACTCTACTATCCCGTGCGCCTGAAAGCCCGCGGTGAAAATACCACTGACAATCTCAGAAAAAACGGCGTCAGCCATGTGGAACTGCGGATGTTGGATTTAAACCCACTTTGTCCTGTGGGAATCCGGCGGCAGGATCTACGGTTTATTCATCTGCTTCTGGTTTGGCTGATGCTTCAGGAGGACGAGATGCTTGGAACAATGGAGCAGAACATCGCGATTCGTAATATGAAAGAAGCGGCGCGTTTTTCGCCGGACGAGATTCAGATTGAGTTTGGGTGGCACCAGAGCCGGTCGGTGCGGGAAGCTGCTGCGGAGATTCTGGATGCGATGGAAGAAACCCTGCCGGAGTATTTTGCCGGGCAGGAAGATGTGGTTCGGGAGTGTCTGGCTTTCCAGCGGGAAAAAGTGGAGGATCCGTCCAAACGATATGCGGCGCAGGTTCGGGAGCGATTTCAGAAAGGGTATGTGAAGAAAGGCATTCGTCTTGCGGAAGGATATTGTCATGTGTGAATTATTCGGCGTGTGTGCGCGCCAACCGGTTGAGTGCCGGGATGATCTGAAAGAATTTTACCGTCACAGCTGCCGGCACCCGAACGGATGGGGGTTGGCGATTCTGGACGGAAACAGTGCGGTTATAGAAAAAGAGCCGTTGGAGGCAGACAAAAGCAGTTATCTTCATGAGAGGCTGACGGTTCCGGTGGAGGGAAAGCTGATTCTGGCGCATATCCGTTATGCGACCATCGGAAATGTGGAGTATAAAAACTGTCATCCGTTTTCGGGCGTGGACTGTACCGGGCGGCGGTGGACACTGATTCATAATGGGACGATTTTTGAATATGATCCGCTGAACCGCTATGTGGAACGACAGGTCGGAGATACGGACAGTGAACGGATTTTTCTCTTCCTTTTGGATGAGGTGAATCGTAGGATGCGGTCGGAAGGGAAACTGGATGCGGAGAAACGTTTTCAACTGCTGGATGAGTTGGTTGCCGACATGGCGAAGGGAAATAAGCTGAATCTGATCATCAGCGATGGAGAATATATGTATGTGCATACTAACTATGAGAATTCCCTGTGTTTTCGGAAGCAGAAGAGCCAGGTGTTTTTTTCCACGGAACCGCTGGGGCGGGATCTGTGGGAGCCTGTGCCGATGACCACGCTTCTGGCCTGGCGGAACGGGGAGCTTGTCTATACCGGAACGAATCATGGTCAGGTGTTTGAGGATAATGAGGAAAATATGAAATTCCTGTATCAGATTTTCTCAAGCCTGTGAGAGCTTCAATCCATTTGCTGCGTTATGCTTTTTGGTGGGTTATTTATTACATGAATGTAGGCGGCAGACTGATTGTCAATCTGAGATTCGATGTATATGCGAAAATAATATAAATCATTTTGTATAGGAAACAGGAAAGAAAAGCTGGTTTTCCGAATTTACGGCGGATGGGAGGATCCCCATGATAGATGAAAAGGCGGTGCGGGAGCACCTGTATCAGAAATACATAGAACCGACAAAAAAAGAACGGGAACTTTATATCGGCATTGAACTGGAACTGCCCATTGTGAATCTGGACAGAGAAGCGGTGGATTTTTCCAAAGTCCATCAGGCGGCAAAGGAATTTGCCGATCATTTTCAATTCCGCCCGACCGGGTGGGATGACGAGGGACATATGTACGCTGCCGAATGTCCGAAGACTGGGGATATTCTCTCTTTTGACTGTTCTTATAATAATCTGGAGCTTTCCATGGGACGGGAAAAGGAGCTTCATACGCTGAATGAACGTTTCCACAGATATTATCGCTATCTGAATACGCTTTTCGGGCGTTTTCATTATACACTGACCGGGATGGGAATCAATCCGTACCGGATTTATAATCATAATGTCCCTATTGAAAACGGACGATACCGGATGCTTTTTCACCATCTGAGCCTTCGGGACAAATATCAGCAGGAAGAGCCGATGTATTTTCATGAATATCCGGCGTTTGGAACGTTCTGCAGCGCTTCACAGGTGCAGTTGGATGTGAGTTATGAAGAACTGTTGCTGACCATGAATGTATTTTCACGCCTGGAACCGCTGACTGCGCTCCTTTTCGGCAACTCTGTTCTTTTGGAGGAACATGAAGATCTGCTCTGCAGCCGGGATATGCTTTGGGAAAACAGTTCGCAGGGAATCAACCCTCACAACATCGGCATGTTTGACTGTCAGTTTGATACGGTAGATGATTTATTGTCTTACATAGAGTCTACAAGTATTTACTGTGTTGAGCGAGAGGAAAAATATATCAATTTCCGGCCTGTGTGCGTCAGGGATTATTTCCAAAGAGAATCGGTTCGGGGAGAATACTTTGCGGACGGCGGTTATCATGGGATTGATGTGATTCCGCAGATTGAGGATCTGGCCTGGCTGCGGACATTTAAGTTTGAGGATCTGACATTCCGCGGAACGGTAGAGTTTCGGAGCGCGTGCTGTCAGCCGGCTTCCGACAGCCTGGCGGTGGCGGCTTTTTACGTGGGACTTAAGGAAAAATTATCGGAGCTTTCCGGCATTCTGGCGAATGACCATGTGATCTATCACCATGGCTATAATCAGATGGAACTTCGGAAACTTTTTGTGAAAAGAGATCTGCCGGGATTTGTGGATGCCGACCATCTGTATCATCTGGTCGGCCGGATCGTGAAGCTGGCAGAGGAGGGGCTGCGGGAGAGAGGGTTTGGCGAGGAATGTTATCTGGAGCCTCTGTATCAACGCGTAAAATCGAGAGAGAATCCGGCAAGGCGTATGCTGCGGGAACGTGACGCCGGGAGAAGTATGGAGGAGATTATTCTGGAATACCGGGAATTGTGAGCGCAAAGTGTAGAAAAGCTCATTGAACGGAAATTGAGTGGATTTTGACTTTTTTTGAAAATCTGTTGATTTTCCTTGCTTGATTGCATATAATAGATATAGTTAACAGCGGGTGTATCTCAGCCCTGAATGAGAAAGTTATAAAGCGGGTTTCTCTTGACCCATATGCAAGAAAGTTACGAGAGAGTGTTTCGCCGCTCTGAGTGCGATAGTAACAGCGGAGGCAGGGCAACCTGTTTCCGTTTGTTTTATGCGCAGAGCCGCGATAATGTTTTACTGAATGTTGCGAAAGAAAGATAAGGCTATAGGTTGTCTGAATGATAGAGGGAGAAAAGAGAATGGACAACATTAAGTTATACCGGGTATCGGCTGCTTATATAGATTATTTATTGCCGTATGCACCGCATCTGTATCATAACAGCCAGAAAGGGCAACAGAATGAAAGGGCTTACATAGGAGTCGTGCTGCATATTCATGGTCTGGATTATTTTGCTCCGCTCTCCTCTTTTAAGGAAAAGCATCGGCGGATGCCAGAAGGGCTGGATTTTGTAAAAATCAAGAATTATGCAGTTATCAACCTTAATAATATGTTTCCGGTTCCGGCTGGAAGCTATACATATGTTGATATTTCAAAGGAACGCAATCCGCAGTACAAGGCGCTTCTGTTGGCAGAATATCGATACATAAAGTCTATACAGGAGAAAATCAGAAAAAATGCTTTGAATTTATATCGCCTGAAAGTCAAAGGAGAGCGGTCTGCTCTGACAAAGAGGTGTAATGATTTTCTGCAGCTCGAAGAACTCTGTGAAAAATATAAATAGGCAGACGAAAAGATGGTTCAAAATAGAGCCATCTTTTTGTCTGCCTATGATAATCCTTATATTATCTCTGCAATCCGATCTATTTAGACAAGCTGGTGAGCTGCCGATACCAGACACGATCCTTTAAAGACAAGCGCATTATGGAGAGGCCGGAGGAGGACTGGATTACTGTTGAGAATAAATGATTTCCTCATAATGGTCTGAAAAGATCTCTTGTTCACGAGATCAGCAGTTCCATTCTGCTACTTGGCCGCGCAGCCAATCGCACCAGGCATCCACGCCTTTGCCGGTTTTGGCACAGATGGGGAAGACAGCCAGGTTGGGATTGCGCATGTGGGCATACTCTACCACCTTGTCCATGTCAAAGTCAAAGTAGGGCAGCACGTCGATCTTGTTGATGATGAGTGCGTCGCAGACGGTGAAGATCAAGGGGTACTTCAGCGGCTTGTCGTGCCCCTCTGGCACGGAGAGGATCATCACATTCTTTACTGCGCCGGTATCAAATTCGGCGGGGCACACCAGGTTACCCACGTTCTCCAGAATGGCCAGATCCAGATCATCGGTACCCAGCTCTTTCAGACCTTGTTCGGTCATGCCGGCATCCAGATGGCACATACCGCCCGTGTGGAGTTGGATGGCTCGCACGCCGGTATCCGCGATAGTATAGGCGTCCACGGCAGAGTCGATATCCGCCTCCATGACGCCGATGCGCAGCTCATCCTTCAGTCGCTCCAGGGTACGGCAGAGGGTGGTGGTTTTGCCGCTGCCGGGAGAGGACATAAGGTTCAGCAGAAAGGTCTTGCTTGCCTTCAATTCAGTGCGCAGACGGTCAGCCTCCCGGTCGTTGTCAGCGAAAACGCTCTCTTTAATCTCGATGATTTTAATATTACTCATCAGTAATCCTCCTCATGTTTGACAACCTTGCTGTGAGGGCGTCCATCATCAATGCGAAGCACATCAACGAAATAGTCATTAAGGCTATCACGCATAGGGAATGTTTGTTTCACTGTAAGTGCACCATACTCATATTCAGACTTACAGAAACCGCAACCAAAGCAACTGTCCTGATCGATAACGCATTTTCCGTCTTCGCGATAAGTAATGGCGTGTTTCGGGCAAATACTCTGGCACTTGTGGCAGCCTACGCACTTGTCGTGATTGACCGTAGTGGTAAAGCCGCAGCTTGTAAAGCGCTTTCTTCTGAGGTCATCAGAACCATTTCTGGATATGTTGTACATAATACAGCAGCATGGACAGCAGAAGCATATCATACGAAGATCATTCATTTCATCATTACGAAGACCCCAGATAAGTTGCTCAATTTCAACCATATCTGCGTTTGCGGCAAGGCCTAGGCTTTTTGCTCGTTGTACATGCGCTTTTGCCTGTTCTACAGTTACGTGTTCACCAATACCGTTTTTGACAGCCAATCTACCTGCGGTATTTAGGAAAATACAACCCAAGTCACTGGGGTAATCTTTGCATTCATATGCCTTGCGGCACACGCACATTTTCAGTATGGCGATATACTCCGCTTCTTCCAAATAAGAATAGACCATGTCAATTGGAATAACACCTGTTGCTCCCTCGTCAGAGAGGTCTACATTGAGTGGGAATACAACTGATCCAGTATTTCCATAGTTTCCAAATCCCATAAGCCACTGATAAAACTTTCCTTTTTTGCTGTCATCCGGCCAGGTTGCACCATTGATCATGAGCTCAAACATTTTTACAGGAGGAGCTTCTTCAGGTGAGATTTTCTTGGAGATCGTTGTTGCCAGTGCGTTTCGAATTCCGAGACCGTTTGGTTTATTTACGCGCAGAGGACGGTCAAAATTTTCCTTGCTGTGCATACGTTCTTCATCCAGGAACAGTACTTCACCCTGAGGGGTGATATTGCCGCCGTCACGGGGATCCATGGTGGCGATGGCTTCCTCGGGCACACCCAAACTACGGAGCTTTTCTACATCGATGGGTTTATACGTCATGATTTGATTCCTCCACTTCAATTTGTTTTATCATTAATTCGTTTTCTGTCAGCAGCGTCAACTCATCGCTTCCGCAGACAGGGCACTGTGGCCCGTGGTGATGGTCCGGAGAATAACTGAACGTCTCGCCGCATATGTTGCACTGTGCGGTGGCGGGAACGGTCTCCAACTCGATCTTTGATCCCTCCAGAGGGGTCCCCTCCGTCAGGAAATCGAACATTATCTGGACCCAATCCTGAACAAACAGGCGGTTAGCTCCCACCAGCAGGGTGACTGACCGCAGCTTTGCCGGGGCAAACTCCTTTTCCCACTCCAACAGGTATCGGGTCATACTTCGTACAATTCCAAGTTCGTGCATGAAATTACCTCACTACAATTGTCTTGCAAAAAAGGAAACAAAACCAGTGTTTACCAGTTGTCCTTTTCCTGTGCATGTACCTCGGGAAGGATGGCCGCCAAATTGCTGAATTCCAGGAAGTTGTGATTCAACAGCATGGGCAGCATACCCTTGACCTGGTCTTTTATCTCATCGGGCAGCAGATACTGACCCTTTCCTTCAATGACCTGATAGCCCACCCAGAAGCGGGATCTCAGTTCGCAGCCGTAATCGGTATCTCTGGCCATGTGGAGCATAACCACGGGGACCGGTCCCATCTTTACATTGGAGCAAACAATGAAGGAGCACTTGTCCGTATAGACCTTGCTGTCATCAAAGCCCAATGTTGCGGGTGCTTTAAAGTTGATTACGATGTCATCGGGAGGGGTGCCGGGAACAAGGGATTCGGAGACGCAGTGGACAATATTCCGGCACTTATCAGGGATGGATGTATTGGGATCCAGAATATAAGCCCGGTCTTCGTCAGATACCTGAATGCCATAGTGGTCATAGGGATCCCAAATGCTGTAACGCAGACTGTCCAGAGAATGCCAGGCAAACCACCATTGAAGCATACTGCCGGTGCATCCCTCGAATCGGGTCAGGTTAGCCATCTGAAAACCACCCTCTTTCAGGGTGAACAAACCGGTCTCGCCGGGCAGATAACCGTCATCGAAGATTGTATTGCGCTGGGATATTTCAAGGCCGTTCCCGTCATTCTGCCAGGGATCATTCAAGAACTCGGCTTTCTCTGCTGACATGGGGGTGAGCTCACGTTGATAAAAATGATAATAGCTCTTTTCTTCATCTCCCGCATGAAGCGGTACTTTTGGTGCATTCATGATGGTAGCCTCCTCGATATAAGTAAATTATCACTGGTAGTGATATATTTATTTTATCATTCTGGCACCAGAACACAAACGAATAAATCGCCCGCACTTATTCCTACTCGGAATAAGTGCGGGCGATTAGGTATTCATGTGTCTAAGATTTCTAAAAACAGTTGGGTGATTTTCCGCTTTTTTGTGGACTTACAGATGCAAATTATACCGTTGAACTGATTTTTTATTGGCTTTGCGGTAAGGACCCCCATATCATAATCATAGAATCGATCGGCAAAAATGATCCCATTCTCAGGTGGATCATCTCTGATTGTGTGTGGATTGGGGTAAGTGATCACGATTTGCGGGACCACCCCATATGGATCAAAGCGTTCAAGAAGGTCCCGTGCATGGCCGGAAGACATATCTGAGCTTATCGTCACAAACTGCTCGGACCAGAGATCCTCCATAGTAATAAACTCTTTGCTTGCAAGGGGGTGCTTGACAGAGAAGATTGCTCGGGCACAGTCCCGTGCTACCCAAACCCATTCAAGGCTGTTCTCCTCTGCAAAGAATCGCTCAAAGTCCGGCATAAGTATAGCATCAAACCGACCGTGCAGAATACCTTCCCGCAAACTGGTAATATTGTTGCTTTCTACTCGAATCGTTGCTTCCGGATTCTGGCTTAAAAAACGACTTTTTAGTGCAGGAAAATAAGTCTCCGCTTTTGCGGAAGAATTCAACCCCAAATTCAGAGTGTGTTCAGCATGAATGTTTCTGCGATTTACTTCTT
>JAJBTR010000119.1 GCA_020860745.1 Lachnospiraceae bacterium
CCCTATAAATCTGTTCAGAAAAAATCTCTGGTCCTTTTTTAACTAAAGTCATAATAATTTCCTTTATTTCTGTTGTTCTATCTGGATAGATTCTAAGGCATCCTGTTTTTAGATCCTCCCATCCCGCTGTTGCCGTTCTTGCAGTAGGCTCTCTTGCAAAAAAAGCCTCAGCAACATTCAGTGCAAATCCCTCGGAAACACTCGGAAGAATCAAGAAATCAGAGACCGTCAAAATTTCATATGGATTCACCCAGCCAACAAAAATAAAACTATCTTTCAAATTATACTCGTCTATCTTTTGTAACAAGGATTCATAGTAACTGCCAGATTTTTCTCCGGTACACAACACTACTATCTTACTTTTTATTTCATCAGGCAATTCATGAACTGCCTCAACCATCAGCATGTGATTTTTTACAGCTACAATACGACTGTTCAACAATAAAACATACTTGTTATCGGGTATTGAAAACCTATTTAAAAGCTCATCTCTTGAATACCCCCCCAATTATTCGGAGTGGTTACCCCATTAAGTATTACGGTCGTTTTCTCTTTTGGAATCTGTAATTTTTCCCTCATAAAATTGACAACCTCGGTTGACACCCCTATTCCCATATCTCCTACATATGTGAGACTACGATGAAATAGATCGCACGGAACAGGTGCCAAATGAAGAGTATACACCATAGGAACATCCCAGAACATGTTATATATCTTCATATACAGGGCTGCCATTCTATGATGGCAATGAACAATATCTATCTTTTTTCTCGTTATGATATTACGCAGAGTGATTAAATTCTTCCACATACGGAAAGTATTTTTGATGTCAAATGGTGCTAAGATGACATGAAGCTGATCGTTCTCAATGATTCCTTGTTCGTTATTGCTTGATAAAATCCAAACAGATTGCCCTTGACGAACCAATTCTTCCGCCAATTGTCTCATATGTCCGCCAACACCGGTTTTAGCACATATTCTAGAAAATAATAATACATTCATCATTTACCCCCCCTGCGGTTATATCTTTTTCGCCAAATAATAATAACGGCTCATGATTTTTTTAAAATAGGTACTTTCATTGCGCATTTTGCGGCTGATCTTATTACCTTAAAACTTGTCGTTTTTAGAATATATTTTGTTTTAGAAGATACCCAACGATGTGGGTGAGTACTTATAATAGCATTTCCACCATGGTTCTTTACAAACGCCAATACTTCATCCAAATTATCAAACGGAATGTTTTTATCATCAGACGGTATAACATCATTGTTAATCGGATCATATACCAAATTGAATCTACGACCAGCATCGGAAAAATACATATAATCGGTTGTCTGAAACGCTTTCTGCTTAAAATCAACCATTATGTCCGCTAGTTCGGGACAATAGTTCTGCACATCTGTATTTCTGAAAAAATCTCTATTAGATGTATACCCTTTACGCTCTACAACTGGATTTCCATGCTGACAGACAGTCTCTAAATGAAACCCATTCTTTTCGAACAACTTTCTTTTTCTATCAAAATCTTTTATAGCAGAAGGAATATTGCCACCATTACTATCCATAACATCATAGTGATATGAAACCTCGTGTCCCAACATCTGTATTTCCTTCAGCATTTGTATATTTGATGAATCTTCCATCAAATACGCCTGAACATAATAAGAGCCACAGTGACCATATCTATTTTCAATTCTGGCCATATGTAGTGCACTTGCGACATTTGTCTCAACATCGTGTTTTAATACCAAATATGAATCATCTGGTTTCTCGTGCATTAGCTGTTTTGCTGGTATACTGCGTATGTTTTCCATTTGAAGCTTCTTGCAAAAATCTTCCCAATATGAATAAGTAAATATCATCTTCCTCACCCTGTAATGAAAATTAAACACTCTCAATCCGATGAATGTTGTTCATTTAATTTATCTCTTAAAATTGTAGAGGATATACCATCTGTATGATCAAGATATATAACTGTACATCCAATATCGGCAAACTCTTTCTCATATTGAATCCAAGCTGGAGACCCTTTCCAATCTGAACCAACAAAAACAGCATCAGCCTTATACTTTTTTACTGCAGCAAGTTTATCCATATCTACCTGCGGAACAACTTCATCAACATCGCGAAGAGCTCTGACAATTTCCATTCTATCATGCTCGCAAATTATCGGCTTTTTATTCTTTCTTTTAAAACAAAGCTCATCAGTTGTTACCCCAACAATTAAGTACTCACACTGTTTCTTAGCCTTTTGAATTATATTGAGGTGTCCGATATGAAACATATCATAAACGCCAGTTGTATATCCTATTTTGAACTTCTTTTCAGACATCACTGCATCTTTTTCCTTGCAAATTTTCTAAATGCCCAGCTTCTTACTTTATTCGGCATCAGAATCTGGACAATAAACCGTTTGGTCACATTCATAATGTATGTATTAAATCTTATAATTTCGTTGTCAAACATATATTTTTGAAGCTCTAACTCACTTTTAAAATAGTTTTTTCCTCCGCGGCGGTTATACATATCCTTTCCAACTCGCGCTTTAACCAAGACCGTCCCCGTATTCATCATAACACAATTATTTTGTGCCATTCGAATCCAAAGATAATAGTCCTCGTCACAGTACCAATCAATATAGCCCCCGGCTTTTTTTACTGAGTCTTTTTTAAGCATTACCGTCATCTGGTTGAAAGGGCATCTTTTCTTCATGTAAGTCTTTATATCAATATCCGATGTCGGTACAGTTCTATAAGCCACTACATTATTTATAGTATCAATAAACTCGGCAATATTCCCGCCTACAATATCTGCCTCATTCTCTGCATGAAACTTCAACTGCTGTTCAAATCTATCATTTACACACACATCATCAGCATCCATTAAAGCAACTAGCTTGTTTTTACATATTTCAAGCCCTGCTCGTCTTGCATTTCCATGTCCTTTGTTCTCAGCAAAATATGTAACATTAAATGTTATACCCCCCCCGCACAAATTTGAGTATATTTATATATTACTGCTTGAATTGTGCTTGGAATTGGACCGTCAACAACCAGAACAATCTCATCCGGTTTCACAGTTTGGTCAATAACGCTATGCAAGGCTTCGTCAAACCATTCAGGGTTGTCTTTTCCATATACACACAAGGCCACTGAAAACGGCGGGAAACTTTTTATATCCGATGCCCTAAAGTTCTGGTCACAGGTACTATCTTTTATTTCGTTTACATTTACAGACTTCTCTTCAGGAGCACTTCGTAAAATTCTGAAAAGTTTTGTCCTGAGATTTGTAGGCAACACAACTTCTCCTCCGAATCTCAGTGCAGTATTATATAAATATCGCGGGAAACAAATCATGCGATTTTTTAACATATATCTCTGCAGTTTTTCTTCACTTCTGAAATAGTTAATACCCCCGCGTCTAGCGCTCATTTCCTCACCGACACGAACATACACAAGATCATCTGGAATATTGGCAAACTGGCAACCGACCTGAATCATCCGAAGCCAAAGATAGTAATCTTCCTCACAATACCAATCAATATAGCCCCCTGCAACATCATAGGATTTTTTTGAACATGACAGAAACTTGATTCATAGGGCATCTTTTTTTGCATACGATTTGATATCACCGTCATTTTCTGGAACTGTACGCCTTGCAATAATATTGTTAATTGTTCCAATAAATTCGGCAATTTGACCACCAACGATATCCAAAGTTTTATTAGATGAGAATGCGATTAACTGCTTTTCAAAACGATTGGGTAACGATATATCATCTGCATCCATTAAAGCAACCCACTCATTGTGACATGCATCAAGCGATGCTCGCCGTGCATCGCCATGTCCGCGATTTACCGGAAAGTATATTGGATTAAATCTGATTGAAGTGGTCATTTCCACATCTCCCCTTACTTCACCGCAAGCAATTCTCTTGCCTCTGCCTGTTTCTTCTCATATTCATCATGTTCCACAGCACCGGTTCTCAGTAAATAATCACCAAAATCTTCTGCTGTAGCCATGTCGTCTTCTGTTATGCCTTTCTGCTTTACAAACGCTTTCACGACTGTCTGAAGGATTATTTTCACATCGCCTCGGAAGGTGATACCTCTGTTGATATATTCCAAATCATATGCCAGCTTATTTTCCCAGCTAATTCCATTCCGTCCGTTGACTTGCGCCAAACCACTAAGTCCAGGACGAACCGAGTGGCGAAGTCTCTGTTCATCGGTCATAAAAACCATATCCCTTACAAGCTGGGGGCGAGGTCCCACAACCGACATGGTGCCGTTCAGAATATTAAAGGCCTCAGGTAGCTCGTCTAGGCTACTTGACCTTAACCAGGCACCAAACTTCGTAAGTCTCACTTCATCCGTCAACAATTCCCCGTTCTTATCCCGCCCATCGGTCATCGTCCTGAATTTATAGAGACGAAAGATTTTCTCGTCCTTTCCCGGACGTTCCTGTGTGAATAACACAGGTGATCCAAGCTTTATCCTCACCAGAATCGCTATAATTGCGTACAGCCAACAGAACACAATCACAGCCGCCATTCCACAGCAAAAATCGATAGACCGCTTGAAGAATCTTTCATATGGACCTTTTGGTTTACGCTTCAATTCCATTGTCTTAACTCCCTGCGATTACTTGCTCCTCATGCAATTAATCATTCAAAACAGTTCTTAACAATCTCAATAATCCTATCCTGCTCTTCAACAGTCATCTTGTTATCAGACGGGAGACACAATCCTCTCCCAAATATATCAGCCCCCACATCGATAGGCCGTCCATCTGCACCAAGTTTTCCGCCGGCAATGTATGCGTTTGTTCTTCCACGTCCATCGCCTTCTCTTGTAACAAAACCATGGTTTCTGAAAATCGGCTGCAGATGCATCGGCTTCCAGATTGGGCGGCCTTCAGCATTGTACTTCGCCAGTGTCTCTAAAATCTCTGTCGGACAGGACTTACCATACTCTCCGATATAAAGGGCGTCCTGCTCTCCACGCACCTGCCTGCACATAGCATCCTCATCAATCAGCAGGCAGCTCAGCCAGAAGTTCGGTACAGAATTAACTTCATCATATGGATTCATCTTCACAGGCAGATCTTTGAAACCTTCCTTGTACCGCTCATAAATCGCTGTCTTCTGTGCGATGTGCTCTTTCAGATGTGGATACTGGCCACGGACAACACCGGCAATCACATTACTCATACGGTAGTTGTAGCCGATTTCCTCATGCTGATACCAGGGCGCGTCCTCGCGGCTCTGTGTGGACCATTTCTTCACCTTCTCATAAACGGCTTTGTCATCGGTCAGCAAACAGCCACCGGCGGAGCCTGTTATGATTTTATTTCCGTTAAAGCTGGCAATTCCCACAGTTCCGAACGAACCGGTCATCTTGCCTTTATATGTAGCACCGAGAGACTCAGCAGCGTCCTCGACCAATGCTGCACCGTGGCGGTCACAGATTTCCTTGATCTCATCAATCTTTCCGGGCGTACCGTACAGATGAGCCACAACCACAACCTTTGCATCGGGATAAAGTTCAAAGGCTTTTTCAAGCGCCACAGGGTCCATATTCCAGGTGTCATATTCTGTATCTATAAAAATTGGTGTGGCTCCAAGATATAGCAGAGGATTTACAGAAGCTGAAAACGTCTGGGAACTTGCCAAAACACGCATTCCTGGCTTTACACCTGCCACCTTCATGGCAAGATGCAGTGTCGCCGTTCCACAGGACAAAGCCACAGCGTATTTGCAACCGACAGTCTCAGCGGTCAGACGCTCCACTTCGTTGATGTTTGCGCCGACTGTGGACATCCAGTTCGTGTCATACGCTTCCTTCATGTATTGAAATTCTTCCCCGTGCATTGTCGGGGATGATAGCCAGATTTTCTCTTCAAACGGTGTGAACTCCCTTGTGTTCATCTTTCCTTTATCCTCCTCTGATTTGTGCGGTCAATGACCATCTATGTGAAGTGTGGTTGTTTGCCACACTCTCTTTCTGGCTTGCCATCTTTCAGCTTTTTAATTTCATTTTTGTCAGCAAACTTGAAATTCTCCATTATTCTTTATTTCAAATTCACTTGACTTTCTGAAATGGTCCGTTTAAAATATAGTCAATAATTTCAAATTCACAAGTTTACAGAAAGGCTGGTTTCTCAATGGACAATAGAACTCGTGCCGGGAAATTTATTACAAACTTATCCGGAGATATGGCTTATCAGTCGTTTTTACCCTCTCCTCTGCCTCCAAACCCTCAGATAGATATCGACGATGAAATGACGCAGCTATTAATATCTGCACACAGCCAGCTGGCTCTCCTCGATGGACTTTCAAAACGTATCCCGAATATGCAGCTCTTTGTGTCTATGTATGTTCGGAAAGAAGCACTTCTTTCATCACAGATTGAGGGCACACAGGCCACCCTGGATGATATTCTCGACCCACTGTTAGACGAAAACACAAATCGAGATGTAGCTGATGTTGTCAATTACATTCGTGCTGTTAATTATGCTGTGGAAAGCCTTAAGTCTCTGCCTCTCTGCAATCGACTGATCCGTGAAACCCATGCTGTCTTGATGGAAAACGTCCGCGGTCAGGAAAAAAATCCCGGAGAATTTCGATATTCCCAAAACTGGATTGGTGGGCAGGGCAGTACCTTAAGAAATGCTCGCTACATTCCGCCAAACCCCCAGGATATGGTCGACTCCATGTCAGACCTGGAAAAATTCATCAATGCAGAAGACACCATAGATCATCTGATCCGTATAGCACTGATTCATTACCAGTTCGAGACAATCCACCCCTTTTTAGATGGCAATGGACGAATCGGCCGGTTGATTATCATGCTTTACCTGATGGAGAACCATGTGCTTTCCTCACCCGCACTTTATCTCTCCTGGTACCTCAAGCAGAATCGCATCGAGTATTATGATCGTATGTCTGAAGTCAGGCGAACAGGAGACTATGAACAATGGGTTAAGTTCTTCCTCCGTGCAGTTGCTGTCTCTGCCGAAGATGCCATTCGGACAGTCGATCTGCTGTCTGAGCTTCATGACAGTAACCAGAAGCTTATCGATGATTCCTTCAGCACCCGCTCCAGGAAAAACGCCATGCAGCTCTTTTCATATCTTGAGCAAAATCCAATCATCGAGATTCAAAAAACAGCTTCTGCTCTTAATATGGCATACAATACGGTTGCAAGATATGTCACAGACTTTTGCAACATTGGTATCCTTCAGGAAAACTCAAAAGAAAACAGAGCTAAGGTGTATTCTTACGAGCAGTATCTGAATATTCTCCGTGAAGATATGTAAGCGATATTATCAGCCATAGATACTGACATTTTCATTGTCTGATCCTACATCCCCCTATCATCAAAAAATTGCGCACAAAAATAAGAGCCACTTTCCGGCTCCTATTTTCCATCTAAATTTATATTTGTATTTAATTTTCACACCTGTTCAATCACACAGCTGTGCCTTTTCGCATCTTTCCCTTTTACATTCTTATCATAGTTAATCCCGACCAGCAGCAGGTTTCCGAAGTAATCTCTCAACTCCCCCTCATACCGGTTTTCATGAATCTGTCGGATCGCGGAATCTGCATCCTTATTATATTTTAGTTCTACAATCATCGCCGGTTTCTCAACCTCTCTTCGGGGAATAAACGCAAGATCTGCAAATCCTTTCCCTGCGGGAAGCTCCCGGATAATATGGTAGAACCGCTTTGCGGTATAGTAGGCAATGGTGATTGCGCAGCTCAGCGATGCCTCATTATGATACTGCAGGACAGAGGATACCGAGCCATGAATTTTTTCCAGTGCTTCCGCCACTGCATCTTCATCGCGCTGAAGTGTCGCGTCGAGCAAATCCTCCGACTCAGAAATGGCTTTTCCTACCATGCCCCACTCATCTCCGCTTACCGCAGCCTCAAATACCTCCGCCACTTCCAGATTGGGAATGTGAGCCTTTCGTTCCTCCTGGTCATAGGCCAGGTATCCCAGATGAACCAGCAATGTCAGGATATCGTCGCTACTCCGGAATGATGTGATGTCATTCTGGAAAGTACTGATTTTCATCCTGACTGGCTCACCGCCGAGCATTGTAATGATGGCGTCTTTCAGACCGTCAAAGTTCATGCCGATATAATTTTTCAGGCTTTCAAAGGATTCCGTCTGGGTCCAGTAGTTCAGGATTTCTCCCTCCTGCATGGCGTTCATCACGGAATTCGGGCTGTACACATGCTGCACCTTACTGAAAGAGTATCCGTCATACCAGGTGCAGACATCTTCAAAGTTCATCTGAAACGTTTCACACAGGCGCTGTACTTCCGGTTCGGTGAAGCCCACATACTGAGCCAGCCTTCCGGGCTTTGTCATGGTATATTCCCGGAAATCTGTCAGCGCGGATTCCGTCCCGTATTTCTTGATTGGGAGGATTCCGGTCATATAGGCTGCGGCGATAGTCTCATCTGTCGCTGTTCCGCCCTTAAAAAGGCCCCGGAGTAAACCTACATACTCTTTTTGCAGCGGCTGGTCATCTTTTGCCTCGCGGAATAATGCATCCCACTCGTCAATGATAATAATGAATTGGCGGCCATACATATTTGCAACACTCAGGAGTGCATCCGCCAGATAGGTTTCTTTCTCATGAATACATTCAGGAAATGCTATCTTTAACTCTTCTATCACTGCCTCCTGCATGTCGATCACAATATTACCACCCTTAGTTCTCGAGCGCGAAATGAACCAGGTGATATCCAGATAAATCACATCATATTTGTTAAGGTATTGATCGAATGAATCTTTCTTTGATATTTCCAGTCCCTCAAACAGCGGCTTTGCATCACAGCTCCTGTCATAATAGGCACACAGCATTTTTGCCGCGAATGATTTGCCAAAGCGGCGGGGACGGCTGAAACAGGTCAGCTTGAGCGGCGTATTGATGGTACTGTTCACATGGTCAATCAGGCCTGTCTTATCCATATATACTCCATTTCGTATTGTTTGAAATCCTCTGCATCCCGGATTCAGATAAATACCCATCCGCCAATGCTCCTTTCTTTGATTGTCTCAATTTCACACCTGCTCGATCACACAGCTATGCTTTTCACATCTTTTCCTTTTAAAACCCGACATTCTTTACCGCAAAAAGCTATTCCATATTCCTCGATCTTTCCAATCCGGAATCCAGGGAAATACTCATTATAATTCATATCCTTAATCTGTTTACATGTTTCCTGCGCCTTACGATCCAATTTCTTTTCATCGTCCGTATGTTTCACTTCCAGGATTTACCTGCCCCCAGTTATCCAAAAGTTCTTTTATCATACCAGTCTTATCT
>JAJBTR010000243.1 GCA_020860745.1 Lachnospiraceae bacterium
TTCCTCATGTTTTTGCGGTCCCTTGTATCATCATTATAAAAACAAAACGAAATTCTGTAAAGTCTGCAATTCCGGCTTCCGCATCACCCGTATCGGCCTCAGATAATCGTCCACATCTTATCCCTCACATTGACCTCAGATAATCATCCACATCTTCCTTAAACTGTTCCCAGGCATCCGGGTTCTCCACATAATAGATGGGGCACATTTTTCCGGTAATATCATAGTGGCGGATGACATCCTCCGAGGTCAGTCCGAACTTCGCACAGAGCCAGGCTGTCAGATGTATCACGGAATCGTAAGTAGCCTGATTAAATGAACCGTCCTCATTTTCGTAGCAACACTCGATAGACAATGTATCGCTGTTTCTGTCATTGGAAGCGTAAGCAATCTCCGCCGTCGGGATACACTGGACAATCTCCCCCTCCAGACCCACGACAAAATGTGCGCTGGCCTTCGTCGTATGAGAATCCTTCAACCCCTCTAAATAATCCCGGTTGGCCTGAGCCGATGTGCCCGGATTGGCGGTATAGTGAATCACGATGCCATTAACCTCCTCCAGGGCAATTCCCGGCCGGGAATATTCATTGACTGTCAACAGATCTACCTCAAAATCCGGCGTATGAGCTTCAATACTTTCCTCCGAAATATTCTGCACTGCCACAGTGACATCGACACTGTCGTCACGCTTCGTGACAGCCACGATCACAATCAGAATCACGGCCAGACAGGCCAGTCCGATCAGGATATGTTTCATGGAATACAATGCGTCCGGAACTTTTCTGCGTTTTTTTCTTTTGTGCGATGACATAACAGACCTCCCAAGCGCCTGCCTCTGATAAAGCCTTTACCGGTGATGATACCCACGGATTCCTTCGTGCTGCACACAGCTTTGCATAAGTTCGATTACGGAAATCATAGATTTCCTACGTTGTATAAGTTCAATTACGGAAATCATAGATTTCCTATCTCACTTATATATCACTTATATCTCACTTATATCTCATTTATATCTCACTGTTATCCCTGAATCCTCATCCTATCACACTGCGAATTCCGACGCAAATGACCACAGTCAGAATACTCGTCGCGTACATCAAACAGTTGACGCGGACAATATCTTCTTTCTCCACCGGCCGCAGTGCGTCCCCGATCGTCGGCTTTTCGTGCTTTACCCCGAAATACCACGCGTCCCCGGCCAACTGAACGCCGAGCGCCCCCGCGGCAACAGCTTCGGTCTGGGCAGAATTCGGGCTGGCGTGATTGCGCCTGTCGCGCTTCCAGATTTTCCACGCATTCTTACCATTCATCCGGAACGAACTCTGACCGGCCGCCCGGGAATCTCCCCCGGCTCTGCCGCCCGTGCCGTCCTCTTTCCGACGGTCCATCCGGAAACCGGAAACCATATTTTCCCACAGGGACAATAAAAACGCCACACCGATCATCAACAGCGCGGAGATCCGCGCCGGCAGAAAATTCAGCACATCATCCAGCCGGGCCGCCGCCGTACCGAAATGACGGTACCTGTCATTCTTATACCCCACCATGGAATCCATCGTGTTGACTGCTTTATAAAAATATCCCAGAACCGGTCCTCCGATGACCAGAAAAATCAGCGGTGCAATGACGCCGTCCGATGTGTTCTCCGCCACAGTCTCCACCGCCGCTTTGACCACGCCGGTCTCATCCAGCGCTTCCGTATCCCGGCCGACGATCATGGAAACCGCCTGCCGGCCGGCCTGCAGTCCTTCTGTTTTCAAAGCAGCGTATACTTTCATGCTTTCTACGCGCAAAGATTTTGTCGCCAGTATCGTATAACTCATGTAGGATTGCATTGCCAGTCCCAGAATCCGGTGAATCCGGTAGCAGACCAGCAGAATGGCGGTCGGCAAAGCCGCGGAACACAGTAAAACCAGTATCACCAGACAGATTCCGGCGGCAAGCTCCCGTACAAGCTCACCCAGACCCTGCAGCGTCCTTTCCTGAGCAGCCTCTTGTTCCCTCGCGGTATCCGTGCTCTTCCGATAATCTGCAACTGGAAACGGGTATCTTTCAACATCTTGTCCCCTCGCGATATCCGTGCTCTTCCGTCCGGCACTCTGCGCTGCCTCCTCCTCTTCATCTCTGTCCTCTGCATCTGTAATTTCCGCCCGATATTCACAGTGAAATATTTTTCGCAGCACCCGCTCAAAAAAGGAAATCATATTACCGATCAGGCAGACAGGATGCCAGACTCCATGCGGGTCGCCAATAATAAGATCCGCAATATACCCAATGGCCAGAGCCAGTAACAGATATGATGTATAGTTCAACAAAAGTGCACTCAGGTCCATTTCCCTTGCTTTCTTCCTTTATAATGCGCAGGATTGCGTATGGAATATGACAACCGTGCTGTCCGCACCCCGCGCAGTGAGTATGAGGCAAAGAACGCCTCCTGTTCGATTAAGAAAAAGAGGACGGGCCAAAGCCCGTCCCTTCCCACAAACTCACACCAGGTCTTTGATAATATCAAAGCAGTCAAATGTAGCAAAATAATCTTTCGGCGTCTCCGCCCGGCGAATCAGCTGCGCACTGCCGTCCTCCCGCAGCAGAATCTCCGCGGAACGAAGCCGGCCGTTGTAATTGTACCCCATGGAAAATCCATGTGCGCCGGAGTCATGGATGATCAGGTAATCTCCCATATCAATCTTCGGCAGCATCCGGTCAACAGCAAATTTGTCGCAGTTTTCGCAGAGGGAGCCCACCACATCATACATATGATCACAGGGAGCGTCCTCCTTCCCCGCAACCGTGATATGATGGTACGCGCCATAAATAGCCGGCCGCATCAGGTTGGCCGCGCAGGCATCCACGCCGATGTATTCCTTATACGTATGCTTTTCATGAATCGCCTGTGTCACCACACAGCCGTAAGGTCCCATCATAAAACGCCCCATCTCTGTATAGATATCCACGTCTCCCATACCCGCCGGAACCAGCACCTCGTTGTAAACCCTTTCCACGCCGGCTCCGATCGCGCGGATATCATTGGAAACCTGATCCGGCTTATAGGCAATTCCCACACCGCCGGAAAGGTTGATAAAGTCCATCTGCACGCCGGTCTTCTCCCGGATCTCGACGCAGAGTTCAAACAGTGTCTTCGCCAGTGTCGGGTAATAATCGTTTGTCACCGTATTGCTGACCAGGAAAGCGTGCAGACCAAAGCGCTCCACGCCTTTTTCCTTTAAAATGCGGTATCCCTCTATAATCTGCTCTTTCGTAAATCCATACTTGGCATCGCCGGGATTGTCCATGATGCCGTTGCTCAGGGTATAAACCCCGCCCGGATTATAGCGGAGGCTCATCGTCTTCGGAAACTCCCCAATCAGATTCTCCAGATATGCAATATGGGTAAAATCATCCAGGTTAATCGTAGCACCGATCTCATTGGCATAGACAAACTCCTCCGGAGGCGTGTCGTTGGAGGAAAACATAATCTCCTCCCCGGAAAATCCCAGCGCATCCGAGAGCATCAACTCCGTCATGGAAGAACAGTCTGTACCACAGCCATACTCCTTCAATATGTTCAGCAAAAACGGATTCGGCGTCGCTTTCACCGCAAAGTACTCGCGGAATCCCGGGTTCCAGGAAAACGCCTCCTGCACAGCCCGCGCATTCTCACGGATTCCTTTCTCATCATATAAATGAAAGGGAGTCGGATAAGTTTTTACGATATCCTCAATCTGTTCTTTTGTGACAAAAGTCGGTTTGATCATCTTCAGTTTCTCTCCTTTTTGACAGGTACTGCCTGTGTGGAAACTCTGAATTCACGAGGCAGTTACATATTTTCACAACTACGGTTTGATTGTCAAGTCCGGATATAAATATACACAAAAAAGAATTATTATGCAACAGTTTACGGCAAAAAATCTACTGCTGCAGCTCAGTTCTGACCCAAAAATACAGAGCAGAGACATACATCCCTGCTCTGACATACCCCGATATAAAAACCTGATTCAGATTGTCTGCATCATATTCTGCATAATCCGCAGGATAGCGGCCAGTGATTCTTTCTGCTCCCCGTGAAACATTCTGCACAATTCCTCAATCTGCGTTCCGTCGTCCTCATCAATACCCAGCAGATAATCCACACTGGTACCCAGAGCACTCGCCAGACAATACATGATATAGGCGGAACAGCCTTTTCTCCCCATCTCGATATCGTACAAAAACTTTGCGGAAATCCCTGCAAGCTCCGAGAGGCACTCTCTGCTATACTGCCTTCTCGTTCTTATTTCCAGAATCCGTTTTCCGCTTCTCCGATTAAAATCTTCATACTCCCTGCCGCTTACCATAGTTACTCCTCCCCGAAAAACCTGACTGCCGGAACCGGCTCCTGAAACACAGGTTCCGGCAACCGCATCTTCCTTTTTCATTTGTAAACATAACGTTATCATTTGCAGTTATCTGCATGCTAATAAATATAGGACCCGTCGATTGCCAGGACTGAACCCGAAATATTCTGCACATATACGTAATAGTATCCGGTCGCCCCAGCTGTAAACGTATGGGACACCGCGCCCGAACCCTGCACACAGGTTCTCGAACCATCCGGATTGATAATACCCAGCTTATATGGTTTTGAGGATGGCGCCGCTTTCGCCGCCACTACAATAGAGGTACCTTTCGTCACGCGAAATCCCGTGCCATATTTCCCATACCCCTCACTGAGAACCCAGGAAAAAGCTTTTACGCAACTTCTCTCTTCCGGGATTTCCACCTCGCCCTCCTCAAAATAACCGCTGTCAACCGGCTCCGTTTCATTGTACTCCGTCAGTTCATCCCCCTCTGTTGCCTCTGCAAACTCCACAGCAGTCGCCACCTGTATCTGACACATAGCCTCCGCCGTAACTTTTGCAGCCGCATAAACAGTTGAACTGCTTAGCGCCAGCATAAAGCTTATAACCAGTGCCGCTCCGGGTACTGATTTCCTTTTCACCTGTAAACACCCCTTTACATGTATGATTCTCCGCCTCACCTCACTGTTTTCCCTTGCAAACGGCATCATCACCGTTCCACCCGGTTTTTCCCGCGGAATCATGGAAAGGACTGCCTCATAGTATGCTCTCACATTTCCGCAATGGATACAGACATTATAATCACAGGCATATTCACTCCAGCAGTCCAGCAATTTCCGATACCACCAGACCACAGGATTAAAAAAATGGATTGCCTCCGCCACACAGGCCAGATTCTTCGCCAGAAGATCCCCATGCCTCACATGCGTCATCTCATGAAGAAACACAAAATACAATTCTTCCCCCGAATAATGCTCCATGGGCAGCAATATGGTCAGATGATACAACCCGGTCACCTGAGGAACAGCAGCCTGATAGGTCTGTCCCAGCGCAATCCGCTTTGAAGAAAGATGAAGCTCTTCGCATACCTTCAGAAATATTTCCGTTGTTTTCCTGTCACAGGGGCAGGCTTCTTTCACTGTTCTGCGATAATACAGAAACACTCTCACGGAAGATACCGTATAAATCACTGCACCGGCCTACCTGACCAGACATACCATTTTACAAAAACCCCGCACCATTGGCGTTGGAAACAGCATCATTCCATACCTGACTGTTCCGTCTCTCCTGACCGTAACCATCAGTGCCAGCCAGGAAATCGGAACAAGCCAGAATATCTGAATCACTCGAAAAATCCAGTACAGAATATTCAGATACCCGGCATACTCCAGACCACGCACGATTCCACACCAGATCACAGTCAGCACGCTTCCGTTCAAAGTTGTCAGCAAAATCAGAAAGGCAAGTTTAATCGTCCAGATCATCCAGCAGTTCTCTGATTGACCGGATCTCATCCTCTGATATCTTCTGCGAATTACAGAGGGCGGACACCAGCCGCGAAGGCTTTCCTCCAAACCAGAAATCTGTCTCCTCGCTCAGCATCTGCTGCTTATACTGTTCCTCACTCTTCTCCGCATGTACATAAGAAGTTCTCCCAACACGGTACGTTCTGACATATCCCTTATCAGAAAGCTTTTTCAGGAAAGTCACCATCGTAGTCCTTGCGTAATCTTTTTCGTAGCGCTCCCGCATTCTCACAATAAGATCCTGCACGGCAATATCCCCGTTTGAATCCCAGATCAGCTTCATAATCAATGTCTCACATGCACTGAGTTTTCTTAGTTTTTCCTGCTTTTTCATGCCACATCAGTCCTGTCTACTTTTTTAAACGCGTCTATTAGTTTCGACATGACTATTGTAATAGACGATGTGCGGTTTTTCAACATTCTTTTATACATCGATAGCACATTTCACCACGCAAACATCCTGTATATAATTTCATTCCCATACCTCAATTCTGCTTTTCCTATAATACTCTGCAAAAAGGAGAGATTTTATGCCATCCAAAAAGACAATACATACTTTCCGCCAGAATCTGACGGAACTTCTGAACGAGGATTCTCTCACTTCCATGCGCAATCTCAGCACCAGTATCGGAGCTTCCGACAGCTATATCCGCAAAATTCTGAACGATGACGCTTCCCCATCTCTTGATAAGATTGATGATATCAGCGAATTTTTTGACATCGACAGTTGGAAACTGTTCTACGACGCAGATTCTGACGACAACGACTCACTCGCAATCCTGGAAATGATCCGGCGGATGCCGTCCGACATGCTTCCTCTGGTGAAAAAGTATCTGGAATATCTGATCGAAAAAGAAAATGACTGAATCAGATTACCCGTTGCCCGGTAAACTGTCGCATACGCACAGAGCAGCATGTAAGGAATAGCCCCGGCATCCTCAATCTCTATGCCGGGAAACTGTCGCGTACGCACAGGGCGCCGTAGCCTGCCTGTTCGTTAGGATATGCGGAAAATCCCGGCAAAGGCCGCGCACCGCGGCGCAGATATGCTTTCACTTTTTCCCCATAAAGCCAGGCGTCATTTCCGAGACGGATTCCCCATTCCATCAGTAAAGCGGCGCCGCCGGTGACAAAGGGCGCTGCCATGGATGTGCCGCTTTTCGCGGTATATCCCCCGCCGGGTGCACAGGAGATAATATCAACTCCCGGCGCCGCCAGATCAGGCTTGACGCCGCCGGACTGCAGGCTGCCTCCGCGTCCGGAGAAGGACGCATAGCTGTCAAATACCGCATCATATGCGCCAACAGAAATCACTTTTCCGGCCGTAGCCGGAATTGTGATGGTATTGTCCGCCGTCGGTGTCAGAAAACCTGTCCCCGCCGAAAGTACAGACTGTCCCGGCATCCAGAGATCAAAGCGCCCATCGACAAGCTTTCGCGGCTCCAGGATTACTTCCCAGATACCGGAGGAAATGTAGGTTTCCCGCGGAATAAAATCAAAATAAACCTCCTGGTCAACACTGTAGGGGCGTGGCTCGCCGTAATAAATCAGCAGTTCTGTCCCCTCCGCCTCGAATCTCTGTGTCTGCCTTGCCGGATCCAGAGGACCGAAAATCATTCCGCCCGGAGAGCGGATGGAAATATCAAACTGATCTTCATAGGATTTCCAGAGCTGGATGTTTAGAGACGTCTCATATTCCCCCACAGAAAAAGAGATGATCCTTGCATTCTCATCGTATAATGACATAGATTCCATATCTGCAAATGTGTTTGCGGCTACGGTGCCTTGAAATGACTCTGATTCAGAGATTCGTCCCATCGACTGTCTGGACAATCTCCAGTCAGAAACTGAAAGTGAAGAAATACGGCCGGAGTTTTCAGACGAAAGAATCCCCGATGTGTGAATCCGTGACGCACCTTCGTTCCCGGTTCCCGCCACAACCACTGACTTCCAGTACGAAGCCGCCTCGCTCAGATAAGTCTCCACAAGGGAAGTCCCCCTGTGGGAGCCGTAATTGTTCCCGAAACTCAGATTGACGGCAACCGGCATCCCCAGTTCTTTCGCCAGCCGCAACACATAATCCACAGCCAGCATCAGTTCTGCGGTTCGCGGAAACCCATCCGGATCTGCCGTCCCCATTTTTACAATAATAAGCTGCGACTCCGGAGCCACACCGCGGTACAGACCCCCGGAAGCTCTGCCGTTTCCGGCACAGATTCCCGCCACATGCGTCCCATGGCCGCTGCTGTCCCGGCTCGGGACGATGGCGTACCGTTCCTGCTCCGAGGTCTGTGCCAGCGCCTCATTAATCTCCTCGCTGTCAAAAAAAACGATCAAGCGTCTGATCCCAGAGGCTGACAATCCTCGTCGTTCCGTCCTCATTCCGGAAATCCGGGTGGGTGTAGTCAATGTCGGAATCGATTACTGCCACAAGAATGCCCTTACCATAGAGAGGCGTAAACTGAAATATATCTGATGTACCATTTTCTATTTCTCCTGTTTTCCCCGCAACTTTTTCCACAATTTCTTCTGTATCTTTCACAGAATCAGTATCCATCCTGCCAGATCTACCGCTTTCAGCCTCCTCTGTAGAGTTTTCAGTTCCCTCTTCAGGCTCTCCCCGAGGCACATCTGACATACCACCCACCTGCAGCGAATTGATACAGGAAACACGCCTGCCTTCGTTTACCGCGAAGAACAGGCGCTTTGGTTTTTCAATATATTCAATTTCCGGCCACCCGGAAACTTCCTCCATCCGGTCCTGCGGAACCGTCAGCACCGCATAGCCGTTTAAAAGCGGGCGGATCACGATGCCATCAGAAAAAGGCTCTGCGCCCTCCAGGCCACCCGACGCTTTCACAATCAACTGCCAGGACTTCCCAGCAGCGTCATATCCCACATTCAGCTCCTCCGACTTTTCGCGCTCCTCCTCAGTAGCATCCAGGTCAAGATTTAAGAGGTTAACCAGTTTTTCAATAATCATAGGACGGATCCATTTATTAGTATAATACGAAAGTCTGATTGCAGCCCGCACCAGGCATTTCAGCTAAAACACAATAACTTTTCTACATCCTATTCCGAAACCTTCTCGGAATTTCCGATATATTTAAAAATAATGAAAATTATAAATTGTAAAACTGCGGGAACATAATTCGATTATACAGCGGCCGGAAATCAAAGAACAACAACCGCAAACTCAAAGTCGCCGCTCTGGTACATCCTGTTTAGTTTGCTTAATTCCCGTTCTCTTCCAACAAACATGCCGCATCCTCCCTGGGCGACCCTGCGCATAACAACTAATCGTGCGATTACTAATTATGCAATTAGCAATTCAAAAACATCTTACCACAGCAGATATCTATCGTCAATGGATTTTACTGCACAGGAATATATTTCCGGCAGACATAAAAAAACGGATATCCAT
>JAJBTR010000376.1 GCA_020860745.1 Lachnospiraceae bacterium
CCTTCCGATGCTGAAGTGGAAAGACGCCAATGCCGCAGACCGTATGTATGGCGATAAATAATAAGAAATTTACTACATACCAGTAAACCTTATAAAACCTATACTCTGGAGACGGCTTCTGCTTTACGGCGGGGGCCGTTTTCAGGTTAACAAAAGTTTTATAAAAAGAATTGCAAAAAATACATTGGAAAACAGCCGCGGTGTGTTATACTAATAAAATCAATGGTGATTTTCAGTTGATGAAGTAATTTGCTGTACAGGGAGGGAAAGTTATGGACAGATCGAAAGTATATTTTACCAGCTTTCAGGCGACATTCCGGGAGAATTTATTACAGAAATTAGACCGGCTGATTCGGACAGCCGGTATCGGAGATATTGATTTTCAGGATCGCTATGCGGCGATCAAGATTCATTTCGGCGAGTACGGCAATCTGGCGTTTCTCCGTCCGAATTACGCGAAGGTTGTGGCGGACGCGGTGAAGGAACTGGGCGGCAAGCCTTTTCTTACGGATTGCAATACCTTGTATGTGGGCAGTCGGAAGAATGCGCTGGATCATATGGATACCGCTTACTTAAACGGATTCACACCCTATACCACGGGGTGCCATGTCATCATAGCGGACGGCCTGAAGGGGACGGACGAGGCTCTGGTTCCCATCAACGGTACATATGTAAAAGAGGCCAAGGTGGGCCGCGCACTGATGGATGCGGATGTTTTGATTTCCCTCACGCACTTTAAGGGTCATGAAGCTACCGGGTTCGGCGGCACACTGAAGAATATTGGCATGGGCGGCGGATCCCGTGCCGGCAAGATGGAGATGCACAGCGCAGGCAAGCCGCATGTACATAAGAAGCGCTGTGTCGGCTGCGCGATGTGTACCAGAGTCTGTGCGCATAGTGCGATTACACTGGAGGAGCACAAGGCGCAGATTGACCATGATAAATGTGTCGGCTGCGGGCGGTGCATCGGTGTCTGTCCCAGAGATGCGGTTCTGCCTGCCAGTGACGAGTCCAACGATATCTTAAACTGCAAGATCGCGGAGTATACCTGGGCGATCTGTAAAGACAGACCGTGTTTCCATATATCTCTGATCTGCGATGTGTCGTCTAACTGCGACTGCCATTCGGAGAATGACCGGCCGATCATCCCGAATGTGGGAATGCTGGCAAGCTTTGATCCGGTTGCGCTGGATATGGCCTGTGTGGATCTCTGCAATCAGCAGCCGGTATTGCCGAACAGTGTGCTGGCGGAGCAGATGCAGGCTGCAGGGCAGGAGGAACCGGAGCAAGCCGGAGAACACTGTCATGAGCATGATCATTTTTACTATAACCATCCGGATACCAATTGGCGCAGCTGCATCGATCATGCGGTGAAGATCGGACTGGGAACGGATCAGTATGAATTGATCAAGATATGAGCGCAGGCAATGAGCCGTGCAGCAGAGTGCAGATGGGTAGACACGTCATGTTTGCATGTAAGGGGATGCCCATCTGTGCTCTGATATAGGGCGAAGCCCGGACAACGATAAGTGAGATAGCAAATTTCTCAATTTGCGTGATCGAACTTATGCAAAGCTGGAAATCAGAGATTTCCGAGTGGGCACGGCGGAGTATATGATATAATGAGCACATCAGGAGGAAAAATTGAGCCCACAGGATAAAGTAGAGAGAGTTTTAAAAGAAATGCACGTGGCCTTTTCCCAGAGCCCTACCTATAACGGACAGCCGGATAAAATTATCATGAACCGCAGAGACTTCCTGTTGCTGCTGGACCGCTTGAACCGCGGCATCTACGATATGATGGAACAGTATGAGCAGACCCGGCAGAGCCGTGCGAACGCGGAGCGGTCCTTCCGCAGGAAAGGGAATGAGATCATCGAGAAGGCGAACGCCAGCGCGGACGACATTTATGCGGCGTCGGTGATTTACACGGCGGATGCGATCGGCAGGATCCGCGATCTGATGGATCAGACAAACGATTCCATGAATGATCTGTTCCGACAGTTTCGGAGGGAACTTCGGGAGCAGAAGGATACGCTGCGGAGCCATGAATCGGAGCTGCAGGCACAGTTGGCGGATCTGGCGGATACGAAGAAGTATCTGGATCTGCTGCAGGATGTCAACCGGGAACGGGAGAGGAATCAGCGCAGAGCGGAAACGGAGCAGGACAGCGATGACCGGTATGCCTATACCTCATACCGGGCGGCGGCTCCCGCAGCACAGGTGCAGGTCAACGAGGAGTATTTTGAGAAACCGGACGCGGTTCGGCCGGAACGGGCTGAAATGCCGGTGCATACCGTAGCGGAGGCTCCCGATATCAGGGTGAATGAAAATGCCGCTTATTTTAAATGGAAAGAAGCGCAGGACAGGAATAAGCTGGCGGAAACTTCCTCCGCGGCGGATTCTGATGATAGTAACACCGGTGAGGCAACTGCGGAAGAGGCTGTAAACGGCTTAAAACAGGGGGTGTGTGCGCCGGAGGAGCCGGAGACAGTTTCGGAAGCGGAGCCGTCCGTTTTTTTCAGAGAAGAACCGGGAGGGGAAATCGGGCAGGAGAAGAGTATTGCTGCTCCGGGTGATTCCGGGGAACAGGAAGATCCGGATTTTGTACTTCCGGAGGAAGAAGAACTTTTGAACTCTGCTTTTCCGGACGAGGAAGCCATCCGCCAGGCTGTGCTGGAGGATGAGCGGAAGGCGGAAGTAAAGCAGCGGGAGACCGCAGGCCGGGAGAAACCGCGCGCAGGCGGCATTTTAAAAACGATTATTTTTGGAAAAGACCAATAGGAGGATACATTTATGAAATTATATGAAAACGGAGTATATCTGCTCAATGGCACGGAGATTGTAGAGGATACCCGCGACGCCGCGGCCTGTCTGGCGTCCAGAGGCGTCACCGCAGACAAAGCGGCGGCAGCCCGGGGAACCATGGCGTATCACATCCTGGAGGATCACAATACCTCAGGCAATATGGAGCAACTCCAGATTAAGTTTGACAAGCTGACTTCCCATGATATCACATTTGTCGGTATCATTCAGACGGCGCGTGCGTCGGGACTTGAGAAGTTTCCGGTTCCCTATGTGTTGACGAACTGCCACAACAGCCTCTGCGCGGTGGGCGGCACGATCAACGAGGATGATCACATGTTTGGCCTGACCTGCGCGAAGAAGTACGGCGGCGTCTATGTGCCGCCTCATCAGGCGGTTATTCATCAGTTTGCCAGAGAGATGCTGGCCGGCGGCGGCAAGATGATTCTCGGTTCTGATTCCCATACCCGCTACGGTGCACTCGGCACCATGGCGATGGGTGAGGGCGGCCCGGAGCTGGTGAAACAGCTGTTCTGCCAGACATATGATATTAAGATGCCGGGCGTGGTCACCGTCTACATGAAGGGCGAGCCGGTGAAAGGCGTCGGACCGCAGGATGTGGCGCTTGCCATCATCGGTGAAGTGTTTAAGAACGGTTATGTCAACAATAAGGTGATGGAGTTTGTGGGACCCGGCGTGGCGTCCTTAAGCGCGGATTTCCGGATTGGCGTGGATGTGATGACGACGGAAACCACCTGCCTCTCCTCCATCTGGGTGACAGATGAGAAAATTAAAGAGTTTTATGAGATTCACGGCAGAGCCGGGGACTATAAGGAACTGAATCCTGAAGCGGTGGCTTACTATGACGGCTGTATTGAGATTGATCTGGGCGAGATCCGCCCGATGATCGCGATGCCGTTCCATCCCAGCAATACTTATACCATCGAGGAAGTGAAAGCGAATCTGACCGATATTCTGGCTGATGTGGAAAAACGTGCTCTGGTGAGCCTGGATGGCGCTGTGGATTACTCCTTAAAGGATAAAGTCCGGGCCGGACAGCTGTATGTGGATCAGGGAATTATCGCAGGCTGTGCCGGCGGCGGATTTGAAAATATCTGCGCGGCGGCGGATATCCTGGAAGGCAGGAGCATCGGACCGGATGAGTTTACGCTGAGCGTATATCCTGCTTCCATGCCGATCTGGATGGAGCTGGTGAGAAACGGCGCGGCGGCAAAGATTATGGAGACAGGCGCGATTATGAAGACTGCGTTCTGCGGACCGTGCTTCGGTGCGGGCGATACGCCGGGCAATAATGGATTCTCTATCCGTCATTCCACGCGGAATTTCCCGAACCGTGAGGGCTCCAAGCTTCAGAACGGTCAGATCGCATCCGTGGCGCTGATGGACGCCCGCTCGATCGCCGCTACCGCGGCGAACAAAGGCTACCTGACGGCGGCCACCGAGATGGATGTAGAATATAAGGGACAGAAATATTTCTTTGACAAGAAAATATATGAGAATCGTGTCTTTGACAGCAAGGGCGTGGCGG
This sequence comes from Lachnospiraceae bacterium, assembly GCA_020860745.1. Lineage (GTDB taxonomy): Bacteria > Bacillota > Clostridia > Lachnospirales > Lachnospiraceae > Eubacterium_I. The sequence goes on from JAJBTR010000376.1 coordinate 4,355, forward strand.
ATCCCTCCACGGAGATCAAGTTTGGTCCGAATATCAAGGACTGGCCGGCGATGAGCGCGCTGACGGACAACCTGGTTCTGAAGGTGGTATCTGAGATTCATGATCCGGTTACCACGACGGACGAGTTGATTCCTTCCGGAGAGACTTCATCCTACCGTTCCAATCCGCTCGGACTTGCAGAGTTTACCCTGTCCAGAAAGGATCCCGAGTACGTGGGACGCGCCAGGGAAGTGCAGCGCGCGGAGAAAGCAAGGATCGCGGGAGAGACGCCGTCTGAGGTATTGCCGGAGATCGTGCCGGTCATCGTGGCGATTCACACAGACTATCCGGAAATCTGCCGGGAAAACTTCGGGATCGGAAGCACGATTTTTGCCGTGAAACCGGGCGACGGTTCCGCGAGAGAACAGGCTGCTTCCTGCCAGAAGGTACTGGGCGGCTGGGCGAATATCGCCAACGAGTACGCGACCAAACGTTACCGTTCCAACCTGATCAACTGGGGAATGCTGCCATTCCTGATTGATGAGGGAGATCTCCCCTTTGCAAACGGCGATTATCTTTTTATACCGGCAATCCGCAAAGCGATTGAGGAAAAAGCGTCGGAAATCCCTGCCTACGTGGCAAAAGACGGCGGGCTGGTTCCGTTTACGCTGCGGATGGGCGATCTCACCGATGATGAGAGGGAGATTATCCTGAAAGGCTGTCTGATCAATTATAACCGGAGATAAAAGATGCGAAAGAGGTCTGTTGCAGAATGCAGAATTGTGTTATACTGTCGATGTGAGGTTCAGAGATGAGTTTGGAAGATAAAAAAAACAGTGAACCCTCGCAGGAAAAACAATCGCAGGAAGAACAAACGCGGGAAAAAGAGCGGGGTCCATGGGATATCCGGCCGTACCTGGCTGTCGGGCTGACAGCGATACTGGTCATATTTGTATCGCTGCTCCTTTTCTTTTTCCTGTTCCGCTTTGAAGGGTTTTCCAGCGGCGTGGGCAAGGTCATACGCAGCCTGAACGGCATTATTATCGGTCTTGTGCTGGCCTATCTGTTAAATCCGGGTATGAAGTTTTTTGAACGCCGGTTCCAGAAGAAATTATTTACAAAAGGCGGGCAGGCGTTAAAACAGAAGAGAATAATCCGGGGGGTGTCGGTGGCCTGCATTATGGTGATTTTTCTGGCTATCATAGCCGTGCTGCTTGTCCTGCTTGTCCCGCAGCTTGTCATGAGCGTTCAGGAGCTGGTATTGTCCCTGAATGAAAAGTTTGAGACTCTGGAGGCGTGGATTGAGCGTCTGATCCGCAACAATCATCTGGCGGATCAGATGGAAAATCTGGCGGATGAAATCTTTACCTGGCTGGAAGACTGGCTGCAGACGTCGATTCTGGACAACGGCAGCGAAATCGTGGCGACACTGTCTGCAGGTGTGTACAGTGCGATAAAGATGTTGTTTAATTTCCTTGTGGGCATCATTGTGGCGCTGTATGTCCTGATGAAAAAAGAGCAGTTTGTGGGTCAGACCAAGAAGTTGATCTATGCTGTCTTCAAACCGCGGCGCGGCAATATTATCATGGAAGTGGTGCATAAGGCGGACGAAGTATTCGGCGGATTTTTTGTCGGTAAGTTGATTGACTCGCTGATTATTGGCTGTATCTGTTTTGTCTGCATGTATATCATGAAGATGCCGTACACGATTCTGGTCAGTGTGATCGTCGGTGTGACCAATATCATACCGTTTTTCGGTCCGTTTATCGGGGCTGTTCCCAGCGTGATTCTGATTTTCCTGGTGAGTCCGGTGAAAGCGGTTTATTTTCTGATTCTGATCGTTGTCCTGCAGCAGGTGGACGGCAACATCATCGGGCCGAAGATTCTGGGCAATTCTACCGGGTTGTCTCCGTTCTGGATCATTTTTTCCATCCTGCTGTTTGGCGGCTGTTTCGGGTTTATCGGAATGATTCTCGGGGTGCCGGTTTTTGCTTTGATTTATTACATAGTCAAGCGTCTGGCGGAGCATTTCCTGAAAAAGCGCGGACTGCCGGAGGAGACTGCGGATTACGTAAGATTGAGTCGTGTAGATGAAGACACGCTGGAGATTCAGGAGCATGGGGATGATAAGCGCCTTGTGATCCAGCCGATGAAACGCAGAAGGAGAAAAGAAGAGAAAGAACAGGACATTTAACGGTAACTATTCAGGACAGTTACATTTAACGATACACATGAGGTGAGACAGTGGATAAATACAAGTACAAGTTAAAGCTGGATCAGTTAAAATCCCTTGTGGAAGCCGGGGATTATGAGACGGCGGCGGAGATTGCCGGCACGATTAACTGGAGAAAGGTGCGCAATTCCAAGACGCTGCTGATGGTGGCGGATGTGTACGAACAGCTGGGACGTTATGAGGAGTGTAAGGAGGTATTGCTGCAGGCTTATGATCATTCTTCCATTGGAAGAAATATTGTGAGCCGTCTGGCGGAGGTTTCCATCAAGGCAAAGGATGTGGCGGAAGCGGAAAGCTATTATCAGGAATTTCTGGAGATTTCTCCCAAAGACAATCAGCGCTATGTGATCGCATATGAGATCAGCTGTCTGAAAAACGCGCCGCTCAGTGATCGGATTGCGATTCTGGAGGAATTAAAGGAACAGGAATATACAGAAATCTGGGCTTACGAGCTGGCTGCTCTCTACAAGCAGGCGGATATGCGCGAGAAGTGTGTGGAGACATGCGATGAGCTGATCCTCTGGTTTGGTGAGGGGGATTATGTGGAGAAGGCTCTGGATCTGAAGCGGAGTTTTCAGCCTCTGACTCCCGCGCAGGAGGAAAAGTATCAACGCTTCCGTTCACAGAAAGGCATGGTGGAGATCAATATTCCGAAGAAAGTGGAGGCAAAGATTTCTGAGGACAGCGGTCTGCCGGAGCTTACGGTTACCGCCAGCAGGTTTAATACTGTGAATTTGCAGGAAGAGCTGGCCAAAAGTATGCAGCAGATCATGGATGCTACGGAGAAAGAGACGGTTCGTGATTCCATGGACAATATAAAAAAAGATTGTCAATGATATTCCCTATCTGAGCGGAGAACCCGATGTGGAGGATACGCCGGTTGCACACCATGAAAAAATCAATGAGGAGGTGGATGAGACATTGAAGGCAGATTTTAAGGAGCTTTTAGAAGAAGAGGGAGACGGACAGATCAGTCTTCAGATTCCGAAGAGTACCGTGCAGGAGCAGCAGGTCTCGGGTCAGATGAGCATCGAGGAGGTGCTGGCAGAGTGGGAGAAGACCAAGCATGCTGCTGAGGCGGCGATCGCGGCGGCGGAACAGAAGAAGCTGGATATGGAAAAAGAACAGGCTCTGACGGAAGCGAATGAGATTATGGAGCGGCTGAAAGCGCTGTTCCCTGTCCTCTCTGCGACTCCGGGCGAGGATCTCCCGGAGGAACCGGAAACTGTGGCGTCTACCCTGGTGCCGGAGGAAGCGGAAGCGCAGCCGGAAGCGGAAGTGTCATCCGTGGAAGCGGCTGAGGAACAGCAGGGTGACGGGGCTTCAAATACAGGAGCGGACGCGTCGGCAGATGTGAAGGAGGAAGACGGGCAGGAAATACCTGCTGAGGCCGGAATCCCGGGTGCACAGGAGGCGGCGTCCGGAGTTGTGACAGATAAGACACGGGATATGTCCGCAGAGGCTGAGGCGGTTAAGCCGCAGAGTAAACCTGCCGGAAACGTTGTGAATAAAGTAAAAGATCTGCTGGCCGGAGCCGGGGCAGCTCTTGCGGGAGAGGAAGCTGCGGAGGAGGAATCCGCGGAGGAAAGCCAGGAGCAAATCATCGCAGGCGAGATGGCTTCTGAGATCAGCCATATGATGGAGGAAGACGCCGAAAATGCCGGAGAACAGCCTGAGAAAACCGCAGTGGAGCATCCGGCCGCGGAAGCCGCTGAGGCGGATGCAAATGCCCAAAAAGGCGAGCCGGAGACGGGATATGAGGATGAAGCGGAACTGCCGCACATATCGGTTCCGGAGGATATTCTGGATGAAGAACAGGGAATGACAGAGCCGGAAGCTGCTGAGCAGGAAGCAACGGAGCAGGAGCAGCCGGTGAACGGATTAACGGAGTCAGATATCCGGGAGCTGTTTACCTATTTCCTTCCTGTTCCGGGGATGAAAGAGCAGATTATGCAGGTGCTGGAGGATGCGGCTCATTATAAGGGCAATTCCATCACATCTCTGCGCGGCAACCTGATCGTCCAGGGAGAGGAAGGCAGCGGGAAGACCGTTCTTGCAGCCAGCCTGATCAAGGCAATCCAGAAGATTACCGGAAAGGAAAATGCAAAGATCGGAAAGATCAGTGCGTCTTCTCTGAATAAAAAGGATTTTGCGGCGCTGGTACCCAAGTTGGAAGGCGGATATCTGATCGTGGATAAGGCGGGTGATCTGACGGCGCGGACAGCGGCGCGGATGTCCCAGATTATGGAGCGCAATACCCGGGGAATGGTGATCGTCCTGGAAGATGACAGCGCCGGCATAAAAAAGGCAATGAATCTGGATTTCTCCTTTGCCAAGAAATTTACGGGCAAGGTAAAGATACCGGTCTTTACTATCGATGAGCTGGTAGATTTCGGAAAAGTATATGCGGAGGAAATGGAGTGTGTGATTGATGAGATGGGTGTGCTGGCGATGTATAACCGCATCAACAACATTCAGAAGCTGGAGCATCCGACGACGCTGACCGAGGTCAAGGAGATTGTGGATCAGGCCATTGAGAGCGCGGAGTCCGGCGGTCTCAAAAAATTATTTTCTAAAAAATATAATGAGAATGATTATCTGATCCTGAGAGAGACGGATTTTGAGTAATTATATAAAATAAAAACAGGAGGAGTTAACAATGGGGAACATTACTGAGTATGATATGTATCTGTTTGGGACGGGGGTTCACTATGAT
>JAJBTR010000121.1 GCA_020860745.1 Lachnospiraceae bacterium
CTGATATGAGCAAATATGGAAAATTTATAGATCAAGCACGGAGACAGAGTAGAAAGTTCTACGGTGACAGATTGGAAAATTCTACTACGTTTAGACATGGAAGATGTGCGGAAAGGAGTCGCAATGACAAGATTAGGGCAGATGCTGATAGAAGAAGGCGTGGAAAAAGGAATGGAAAAAGGAATGTTAATTGGTCGGGAAGAGGGCAAACAGCTCGGCCGGGAGGAAGGTGCCAGAAAGGCGACCCAGGAAAACATCCGGAATCTTATGGATACCCTGAAGCTGTCGCTGGATCAGGCGATGGACGCTCTGAAGATTCCGCCAGCAGAGCGTGAGAAATATCAGGTAATCTTTCAGAAAAGTACTTTGACGGGTAAATAAGGAGCAGGTCTTCCAAAAAGGAAGGTCTGTTCTTTTTTGTGCTGTCAGTCAGAAAAACAGGTCGTCTGTCGGATAAATACCAGGCGGTCAGGCTGTTGTGGTAATGTAAGACCAGAAACAGGATAAAATGATGCCGGAATGGTATCCGGAAATAAATTGGAAAGAAGGTTTGAAAAAGTTATGAACATCAGGTGGCGGCTGAATAAAAGAGAGTTACATATATTGATGCAGATGATGAGAGGTAAAGATGCCCCCGATTCGAAAAATGACTCTGTAGAGGATAATCTGACGGAAGAGGAATTATCCGCTATGGCAGAGAAGTGGAAACAGGGAGGATATCTGGTTCCGACTGGCGGATCCTGGCGGCTGGAAGAAGGGCTTCAGCTGGCGATTTCAACAATGATAGATCCGAGGAGCAGTTTTTCCTGCAGCAGAATGTCCGGAGTGGAAATGGAAAAGAAAACAATATTTTTTCATGGACAGACTATTATTTTGATGGAGGATAACGGGACAGAGGAAGTGGGGCTTCTGTGGATTCCGTTTTTACCCCTTGCGATCGGTGCTGTGTCGGAACTGTTTTGCGTGGAGGAGAACGATGTTTCGGACAGCAATGTAAAAATTGGGGCGGAGCTTGCGGTAGAATGTCTGAGCCCACAAGGGATGGCGGAGCCGGCTATTTTTCATATTGAAGGGCACTGCGGGGAAGAAACAGTTTATCAGAAAACAGTCCGTTGGGAGGGCGATGGGTTTGTCGTGGCCGGGGATGGTTCCGATAATACGCTTTACAGTAAAGTGGAGGTCGTTCATGAGGTGACGGACTGGCTTGCCGCAGTTCATAAAAAATGTATGGAGGAGGTATTGCGTTTTGAGTGAGTTTACTGTTAATATTACGAATATGAAAACGGTCTCCAACGAGTTTTCCGCTTTGAATGAGGATTTAAAAAATATCTGCGATGCTATTCTGACCATACAGGAGCAGACTTCTTTTGAGAGCTCTGCCCGGGACGCAATTATAAAATCGCTCAACAGTCTGGAGAGCAGTATTCTCAACGAGGCGGTGCACTCGTCAAACCTGGGAAAGGCTTTGCTGCTGATCGCGGAGACTTATGAGAAAACAGAGCGGAAGATTCTCAATGAGGCTGAGGGGACGACCAGCCGCCTGGAGCAGTGGAAAGACAGGATTGAAAGCGGCATGTTGAGTCTGCTGACAATGCTCGGCCTTGATGACGAGTACTACCGTTGGAAGATGGGGTACGAGACGTATAATGAGGAGAAGGCACAGGAAAAACTGATGGACGAATACCTTCAGGCAACGGTTCTGGGGCTGCTGTCTGAGGACAGATACTCGGAGGAGACCTGGAATGCCGCTTCGCTGGAGGAGAGAAAAGAAATTCTGCAGGACTTTCTGGTGGAGATTAACAGTATTATGGGGACAGACGTAGATGAAAATATTATTTTTTCGACCAGTTTGTCTTCCGGCACAAGAGGATATTATACCTACCCGGACAACACGGTTACAATCAATGAAAATCTTCTGAGTGCGTCGAATGCAGGAAGTTATGCGATTTTGCGGACGCTGATTCACGAGATGCGACATGCCTACCAGCACGCGGCGGTGGATAATCCGGAGAATTTCCGGGTCAGTGCCGAAACGCTGGCGCAGTGGGAAGCGAACTTTAATGATTACAAATCTGCGTCAACGGATGGCTATGAAGCCTATGTTACACAGGCGATCGAGTATGACGCGAAGTCGTTTGCCGGACAGGATCAGGATATCGCAGGGTATACGCCGACATATGGAGGATCGTGGGAATGAAACGAAAAGGAATGATTTTTGTTATGGCTGTGCTGCTGTTCGCTTTTCCGGCGGGCTGCGGCCGGGAGGGACAAATCACGGAAGCCGGGTCAGCACAGGAGGTACAGGAGGAAGAAGTTTTACTGTCCGGGGATAGTGAGACAGAAGAAATCTTACTGTCCGGAGATCGTGAGACGGAAGAAACTTCGTTATCGGGAGAAGAGGACGATCCTGGTTTGGACGGGGATATCAGTGAGGAGGAAGAAAACGCTATGGCAGCAGATACACAGATAGAACAGAACCGGGAATTTCTGATGGAGCAGGTCGGTACGCCGGAAAACGGAACCATGGGAACGGCACAGCTTCTGGCCGAGGTAGGCTGCGGCATAATCCGGGAGATTGACAGTGCCGAGGATAACGGAAAGAGTTATATCATTGTTGTGACGGATGACGCCGGGCAGCAGTTCTTATTTACGATGGGGTATGACGGGTATCCGGGTTATATCAAGGATGGAGAGGGTAATTTCCTGTATATGCCGGTTGATTAAAAAGTGGGAGTTCTGTAGAGTAAAGTTTTTGCCAGTCGAATAAGCAGAGAATCATTTTTTCTTGCAAAATTATTCGCGATGTGCTATGATACGGAACCATAAGGGAAATGCAGAGAAGGAGACTCTTATCTTCAGAGACCGACAGGAATACAGCGTCACCGACTGAGAGCGCTGTTTGGAGGAGGAGACAAAGGGAATACTCCGGAGCAGACGGGCTGAATGCGAAAAATTTCAGTAGGTTCGTACGGGTCGCGCACGTTATGCGCATGAGTGGGGAGCACAGGTTCCCAATGCGGGTGGTACCGCGGAATAGAGTTATTTCGCCCTGAGATGTCATAGGATGTCTCAGGGTTTTCTTTATTTGTAATTATTCAGAGCCAGGCAAATTTGTAGCATTTACGAGTCTGGTTCCGAATGATAACCAGGTGTGTTTATGTTCAAAGAAATTTTGGAATAGAGAACTGTTTCGCCCCGCGGTGCAAAGTATATTCCCGATCGCTTTTTTTGCAATGTCATGCAACCGACAGTTACTAAGACGGGGGCAGGACAGAAAAAGAAAATCTATCAGAGGCGGTTCCGGGGATACGCAAACAGGAAAAGGAGTACAGTATCATGAAAGTAATCACAGGAGTAATATCGAAAGAAACGCTGGAAATCAGCGAGATCCGCTCACAGAACCTGAATGGCTGTGAGGTCCGGGTTAACGGTGCGGTGCACACCATTCGCGATATGGGAGAGGTGGCATTCATTGTTCTGCGCAAGCGCGAAGGTCTGCTGCAGTGCGTCTGGGAGCAGGGCGTCTCTGATTTCAGCCTGAAGGAGATCAAAGAGGCGGCCACAGTGGAGTTTGCAGGTATTGTAAACCGGGAGGAGAGGGCGCCGCAGGGTTTTGAGATCCGCATCCGGACGGCAAGGATTCTGTCGGAACCGGCGGAACCGATGCCGTTGCAGATTTCCAAGTGGAAGATGAATACCTCCCTGGAGGCGAAGCTAAACAACCGGGCAGTTTCTCTCCGCAATATCCGGGAGCGTGCGAAGTTCCGCCTGCAGGAGGGCATCACCCGGGGATTCCGCGATTTTCTCTACGGGCAGGGGTTTACCGAGGTTCACACGCCGAAGCTGGGGGCAAAAAGCGCCGAGGGAGGAGCGAACCTGTTTAAGCTGGAATATTTCCATCGCCCGGCGATCCTGCAGCAGAGTCCCCAGTTTTACAAACAGATGATGGTGGGCGTTTTTGACCGCGTGTTTGAGACCGGGCCGGTGTTCCGTGCAGAAAAGCATAACACCAAACGCCATTTGAATGAGTATACATCCCTGGATTTTGAGATGGGATACATTGACAGTTTTGAAGATATTATGGCCATGGAGACAGGATTTCTGCAATACACCATGGATTTGCTGAACCGCGAGTATGCGGATGATCTGGAAATTCTTGGCATTGAGACGCCGCGAACAGATCAGATCCCGCAGGTGCGTTTCGATGAGGCCAAGCAGATGGTGGCGAAAAAATACGACCGGAAGTTCCGCAATCCGTTTGATCTGGAGCCGGAGGAGGAGTTTCTCATCGGAAAGCTGTTTCAGGAGGAGTACGGTGCGGATTTTGTGTTTGTCACTCATTATCCTTCAAAAAAGAGCCCGTTTTATGCCATGGATGACACGGCGGATCCGACTTACACCTTAAGCTTTGACCTGCTGTTCCGCGGTCTGGAGATTACCACCGGAGGTCAGCGTATCCACGATTATCATGAACTGTTGGCAAAAATTTCGGCCAGAGGCATGGAGACCGAGGGGATGGAGCATTACCTCGCTGCGTTTAAACACGGCATGCCGCCGCACGGAGGTCTGGGCATCGGCCTGGAGCGTCTGACCATGCACCTGATCGGGGAGGAAAATGTGCGGGAGGTTACGCTGTTCCCGCGGGATCTGAGTAGGTTAGAGCCTTAGCGTTGGCAATGTTAGCGTAGGCAATGAACAGTGCCGACAGGCAAAAATCCCGTCTGTGGGGAGCAGGCTCACCGGCAGACGGGAGGTTTTGACTGTTGATAGGGCGAAGCCCGGAAAACGAAACTATGTAAGGAATAAGGTAGGCGAGAACCTACAAATTGTGAAGAACGAAGAAAATGTGGGTAAAAAAGAGACAAGTGAGCCTACAAAATCGTAGAAAGCGAAGAAAATGTGGGTAAGAAAGGGACAAGTGAACCTACAAAATCGTAAAAAACGAAGAAATGGTGTGATAAGCTGAGAAGATGAAATAAGAAAAGCTTTGTGATATCGAAACGAAAGGAGCGCATATATGAAACACCTGGGAACGCAAATGCTGGCGACGGAGCGCCTGACCCTGCGCCGTTTTACCGCGGAGGATGCGGAGAGCATGTTTTACAACTGGTCGGGCGACCCGGAAGTGACGAAATACCTCACCTGGGAACCGCAGGAGAGCGTGGAGACCACGGCGGCATTTCTGGAAAAATGGGAAGCAGAATATGAAAACGACGAGATCTACCGGTGGGCAATCGAGCTCAACGATATTGAGCAGCCGATCGGTGCCATTGAGGTCGTGTCGATACAGGAGAAAACGAACAGCATGGAAATTGACTTCCGTGTGGGTAAGGAATACTGGCATCGCGGTTATACTTCGGAAGCCTTGGCGGAGGTGCTGCGCTTTCTGATGGGCGAGGTGGGAGCCGGCCGTGTCTGGGCAAAATATGATGTGCAGAATACCAATGCCGGTAAAGTGATGGAAAAATGCGGCATGCAGCGGGAAGGAATTTTAAAGAGAGCTGGTTGGAACAACACCGGCATCGTGGATCTGGGGATTTCCGCGAAAGTGGTCAGTGCGGCTGTGATGGTAGAGGATCCTGAGCCGGAAGAAGAGATTTCCAATCATGTGACCAAGGTTATGGGTGAGGACGGAAAGCTCCGCAACGTGATTTCCGATGAAACCATGGAGTATGTGGGCATCCTGGCGAAGCTGGAACTCTCTCCGGAGGAGGCCGAGGCGGCGAAGAAAGATATGGCGGACATGCTGGACTATATCGACCAGCTGAACGAACTGGATACCACCGGTATCGAGCCCATGTCCCACGTGTTCCCGGTCCATAACGTATTCCGGGAGGATGTTGTGACCAACGGGGACGGCAGCGAGGCGACGCTCGCCAACGCACCGGTGAAAAAAGACGGCGGCTTTAAAGTGCCGAAGACCATAGGCGATTGACAGGAGGTGCAGATATGAGTACAGAGAAAGAAAAATTAACCGGACAGGGCACCTGCTGTGCGGACGTACAAAAGCAGAACGATGGAACCGATTGCTATGACGTACAAAAGCAGAACGGAGGAACCGACTGCCATGACGTACAAAAACAGAGCAATGGTACCTGCGGCGGCGGGAAAAAACAAGGCAGCAGCACATCGGGCATGAATCTCATGAGCCTGACTGCTGTGGCGCTCGGCAAAAAAATAAAAGCGGGCGAGGTTACCGTGGCGGAGGCGGCGAAGGCAGCTCTGGCAGCGGTAAAGGAAAAAGAGGAAGCCATCAACGGGTTTGTCACGGTTCTGGATGAGGCTGAAGTTCTGGCGCGCGCCGAAGAGGTGCAGCAGAAAATTGATTCCCGTGAGCTGACCGGACCGCTGGCCGGTGTGCCGGTAGCAATCAAAGACAATATGTGTACGGAGGGTGTGCTGACGACCTGCTCCTCTAAAATCCTGTATAATTTTATTCCGTCCTACACGGCGACAGCCGTGGAGAATCTGGAAAAAGCCGGTGCAATTATCATCGGCAAGACAAACATGGATGAATTTGCCATGGGAAGTACCACAGAGACCTCCGCATTTGGTGAGACGAAGAATCCCTGGAATACAGAGCATGTGCCCGGCGGTTCTTCCGGCGGATCCTGCGCGGCGGTGGCGGCGGAGGAAGTACCCTGTGCGCTCGGCTCAGACACCGGAGGCTCCATCCGTCAGCCCAGCGCTTTCTGCGGAGTGACCGGCATCAAGCCTACTTACGGTACAGTGTCCCGGTACGGTCTGATTGCCTATGGTTCTTCCCTGGATCAGATCGGACCCATTGCGAAAGATGTCACGGACTGCGCAACGATTCTGGAGACGATTGCCTCCCATGACACGAAGGATTCCACTTCCGTAGTGCGGGATGACCTGAATTTTACAGAGGCTCTGGTGGACGATGTCAGAGGAATGAAGATCGGTATTCCCAGAGACTATTTCGGAGAGGGTCTGGACGAGGAAGTGAAAAACGCGGTTCTCGCGGCGGCAAGGACGCTGGAAGAGAAGGGCGCGATTGTGGAAGAATTTGACCTGGGTCTGGTGGAATATGCCATCCCGGCCTACTATGTCATTGCCTGCGCGGAGGCCAGCTCCAATCTGTCCCGTTTTGACGGCGTCAAGTACGGCTACCGCACCGCAGAGTACGACGGGCTTCACAATATGTATAAAAAATCCCGCTCTGAGGGCTTTGGCCCCGAGGTGAAGCGACGGATTATGCTGGGTTCCTTTGTTCTGAGCTCCGGCTACTATGACGCGTATTACCTGAAAGCGCTTCGCGTCAAGGCATTGATTAAAAAGGCATTCGATGAGGCTTTTGCAAAATATGATGTGATTCTCGGACCGGCGGCGCCCACCACAGCGCCGAAACTGGGCGAGTCTTTAAGCGATCCGATTCGCATGTATCTGGGAGATATTTACACGATATCGGTCAATCTGGCAGGGCTTCCGGGAATTTCCCTTCCCTGCGGAACGGATAGCAGGGGGCTTCCCATCGGGATGCAGCTGCTGGGCGATTGTTTTAAAGAGAAAACGATTATCCGCGCGGCTTATAGCTTTGAGCAGACCAGGACGTACCAGCGCCCGCCGATGGCTGCAGGGAAATGATTGCGAGGTAAACAGCTGCCGGAAACTGCCGGACAATATCCGGTAGCGGGAAAGCAGTTTTGCAATTCAATCGGAAAAACGATGCAAGAAAGGAGGATGCGGAGATTTCATTATAGCTGAAGAAACAGATCTGATTTTGAAGCGAAAGAATTGTGTGAGAAACATAAGCGTTTTGTCCATTTCCGGGTTGGAGAAAATTTTATAAACCAGATTATTAATGAAATCGCCGCGAGAATATATGAGCAAGAATTACGAAACCGTCATCGGCCTGGAAGTCCATGTGGAGCTTGCTACGAAGACCAAAATCTTCTGCTCCTGTTCCACCGCTTTCGGCGGAGCGCCGAATACCCACACCTGCCCGGTCTGCACCGGCATGCCCGGTTCTCTCCCGGTATTGAATAAGCAGGTGGTGGAGTACGCCATGGCCGTGGGTCTGGCGACCAACTGTACGATCACACAGCATAATAAATTTGACCGGAAAAACTATTTTTATCCGGATAATCCGCAGAATTACCAGATTTCCCAGCTCTATCTTCCCATCTGCCGGGACGGTCATGTGGAAATCGAAACCTCTGCAGGAAAGAAAAATGTACGCATTCACGAGATTCACATGGAGGAGGATGCGGGAAAGCTGGTTCACGATGAGTGGGAAGATGTCTCTATTGTGGATTTTAACCGTTCCGGCGTGCCGCTGATTGAGATTGTCTCTGAGCCGGATATGCGTTCCGCGGAGGAGGTCATCGCTTATCTGGAGACCCTGCGTCAGACGATTCAGTATCTGGGCGCTTCGGACTGTAAACTGAATGAGGGTTCCATGCGTGCCGACGTCAACCTTTCTGTCCGGGAGGCAGGAACGAAGAAATTCGGCACCCGTACGGAGATGAAGAACCTGAACTCGTTTAAAGCCATCGCACACGCGATTGAGGGCGAGCGGGAGAGGCAGATTGAACTGCTGGAGATGGGACGCAAAGTTGTCCAGGAGACCCGGCGGTGGGATGACAATAAGGAATCTTCCCATGCCATGCGTTCCAAGGAGGATGCGCAGGATTACCGTTATTTCCCCGATCCCGATCTGGTGCCGGTAGAAATCTCTGATGAGTGGATTGAGAAAGTCCGCGCGGCGCAGCCGGAGCTGCGTCCGGCGAAGCTGGAGCGCTACAGGACGGAGTACGATATTCCGGAATACGATGCGAAGATTATCACCGAGAGTAAGCGGATGGCGGATCTCTTCGAGGCGACGGTCGCCATCGGCGGCAAACCGAAAAAGGTATCCAACTGGCTGATGGGTGAGACGATGCGTCTGCTCAAAGAAACCGGGCAGGATGCGGCAGATCTCTCTTTCTCACCGGCGCATCTTGCGGCTCTCATTGATCTCGTGGATGCCGGGACGATCAACGGCTCTGTGGCAAAGGAAGTCTTTGAGGAGATTTTTAAAGACGACGTTGATCCGGAGAAATACGTGGATGAACATGGTCTGAAGGCGGTCAACGATGAGGGCGCGCTGCGTACCACAATCGCGCAGGTCATTGCCGATAATCCGAAGTCCGTGGAGGATTACCGCGGCGGTAAGAAGAAGGCCATGGGCTTCCTCGTGGGACAGACGATGAAAGCGATGAAGGGCAAGGCAGATCCGGCGATGGTAAACCGGATT
>JAJBTR010000309.1 GCA_020860745.1 Lachnospiraceae bacterium
CTTTAAAAGCAGCGCAATCATGTTGATGACCAGCGTTTGTGCGGTGATCGGGACGGCTGAAAACGGAAGCTGGATGCTCAGGTAGGAGGAAACGCACAGCAGCGCCGCCAGCAGAGCCAGGGTGGTAAGTTCCTGGGTGGTAAATTTCTGTTTCATGTTGATACCTCTTTTATTATTATTCTATGCTTCCGGAGTGGAAGAGATGTGGAAAAATAATATACTCAGGTTGTGAAAAACAGAAGCATTTTCCGTGATCATTCCTGAGGTATTATCTGTCCGCGGTAACCAGTATAATGAAACCCATCCGAAATGTCAACCTAGAATTAGGAAATAAGGTTAACTTTTGCAGGCGGGAAGATTTCAGACACTTTAAGATATTAAAGCACCTTCTTTTTCAGGATTATGTTAATATAACTCAAATGAAAAACGAAATCTTGTAATCAGGAGGAATAGACAACATGGGAAAAAACAAAAAGAAAAATTGTGGAGTAAAGATTTTGCTATTATCATATTTTTGAATTTTTCTGCTTTTCTGACGCATCTGATGATTTTATCCACATTTCCGTTCTTTGTCAATTATCTGGGATACTCAGAGACTGTTTCGGGACTGTGCGCCACCTTTTTCTCGGTTGTTGCGGTGGTCTCAAGGGCATTGATCGGCTGGATGCTGGACCGAGGCAGAAGGAGGCTGATTCTTCTGGTGGGTGTCATCGGCATGGCGGCTCTGCCAATGGGATATCTTCTCGTTTATACGACACTTGTTTCCATTGTGCTCACTGTAATTCTCCGCATGCTCCATGCGGTGGCGTTTGCCAGCACGAATACCTCCGCCGCGACGATTGCTACGGATTCCATTCCGAAAACGCGGTTTGCAGAGGGTATGGGAATGTACGGAATGTCGACGGCGCTGGCGACGGCATGCGCCCCTGCGATCGGGGAAGCGCTGATGAATCTGGGCTTCCCGGTTCTGTATGGCGCCACGACGGTTATCATGGCAGTTGGCCTGGTATTGTTTTTCGTGATGAAGACGCCGCATATCGAGATGACGAAAAAGAAATTTTCGCTCAGAGATCTGGTGAATCGTGACGCGGTTCCCGCGTCGCTCACGGCGCTGGTTTACGTGATGGCGTATGGGGCCCAGGAGGGATACATACTGAAATTTGCTTCCGTCAGCGATAAAATTACGCTGAGCGGCGGTGTCTATTTTATGTTTATGGCGGCCATGCTTCTGCTGACCAGGGTCAGCCTGGGAAAAGTGACGGACCGGAAGGGAGAAGCAGTTTTTGTCTACACCTGTTTTCCGCTCATGACGGCGGCGCTGCTGCTCCTGGCTTTGGTTCCCGGAAACATTACTTTCCTGATAGCCGCTGTGTTTTCCGGCTTTTCTTTCGGCTGTATCGAGCCGTCCATGCAGGCGATGGCGGTAAGCCTTGCCCCGCCCGAGAGGAGGGGCTCCGCAAATTCCACATTCCTCTGCTGCTTTGACATCGGGATCGGAATCGGTACAGGGCTCGCCGGAGTGCTGATTGATCAGATCGGATATTACGCGATGTTTGGGGTCACCTCCATATCCTGCATGACTGCGCTGGTTATTTATCTCTGCATAGGACGCAGACATCCGTCGTCTATTACATGGCAGATTCAGCACCCGTCCGGTGATAAACACTGATCGTATAAGCTTTTAAGCGACTGATTTGAATCATGATAAAAATTTCAGATTTATCGAGAAAGGCCGGGCTGTTGGTATCAGACAACAGCCCGGTTTTTTCGTACAGCAGATTTTAATAAAAGTAAAGAATCTCCCCTCTATTCCAAAATTCATCTCCTGTTGGACTTTTCGTGAAAATGCTATCATTAATGAAACAAAAGACTGTTGTTTAAAAATCAGTCAAAAAATAAATAAGAAAGAGAGTGAACAAACATGAGAGAAGCTGCTATCGTTTCCGCAGTACGTCTCCCGGTAGGACGGGTTGGCGGAGCATTGAAGGATTTTCGCCCTGCAAAGCGGGGCGGACTGGTTGTAAAAGAGGCGGGGAAACGCGCAAACATTGATCCGGCGAGCATTGATGAAGTGATTTTCTGTTCCTGAGAGAACGATGATCTGAAAATTTCCGGGCGTATTGTACAGTTGGAGGCCGGACTTCCCTATACTATTCCGGCCTATCAGATTCAGAGAGGCTGCGCCTCTTCGCTGACCGCACTCTGGGACGGCGTTATGATGATTCAGACAGGATTTGCCGATACTATCGTAGCCGGAGGTACCGAATCCACTACGTTCGCTCCCTATCTGATGAATAAACCGAAACGCGCTTATGCGCAGGCGCCGATGACTTGGGCGGAGCCGATTTTCTCCCCGAAAGAGCCCTACGGAAACCTGCCGAACGGAATGACAGCCGAAGAGATTGGCCGCCGTTTTGGAATCACACGGGAAGAGTGCGACGCTGTCGCGGTGGAGAGCCACAGAAAAGGCTCTGTTGCTTATCAGAATCATGTTTTTGACAGCCAGATTCTGCCGGTTGAAGTTCCCCAGAAAAACGGATCTGTAAAAGTGTTTGACAGAGACGAGCCGCTTCGCGACGACTGCAGCATGGAGTCTCTGGCTAAGCTTCGTCCTTCTTTCAAGAAGGATGGTATCTGCACCGCCGGAAACAGTTCTCCGCTTGTTGACGGAGCTTCCTGTGTTATTGTGATGGAGCGCAAAAAGGCGGAGAGCCTCGGATTAGATATCCTCGCAATCTTTAAGGATTTTGCCGATGCCGGCTGCGAACCTGCCATTATGGGCGAGGGTCCGGTTCATGCCTGCAGAAAGCTGCTTAAGAAGACCGGCCTGACATGGGATGATATCGACATGATCGAGCTGAACGAGGCGTTTGCCGCCCAGTCCATCCACTGCGTGCGCGAGCTGAATATTCCGGTAGAGAAGCTGAATGTCAACGGCGGAGCGATCGCACTGGGACATCCTTTTGCAGCCACCGGAACAATCCTTGTGACCAAGATGGTGCATGAGATGCGCAGGACGGATGCCAAACGCGGCGTTGTGACCTTCTGTGTAGGAGGCGGAATCGGCGTAGCAGCATTGTTTGAGAAACCCTGATTGAAATAAATTTACAATGAAAGGAGTATGTTTATTATGAAGACAATTATTACAGCTGCGCTGACCGGCGCAGTGACACCGAAAAAGAAAAACCCGGCATTACCGATTACGCCGCAGGAGATCGCAGAAGATGGTATCCGCTGCTGGAAGGCCGGTGCATCCGTGCTGCATCTGCATATGCGTGACGACGAAGGCCACGGTACCATGGACGCGGCAAAATTCCGTGAGACAGTACATATTCTGAGAAACTCCTGTGATGCAGTGCTGAATCTGACCACCTCCGGTGAGCTGGGCGTTACAGACGAGCGCAGAATGGAGCATGTCCTGGAACTGAAACCGGAAATGGCTACGTTTGACGCGGGTACCATCAATACCGGGGACGGCATTTTCGAGAACAGCATTCCTTTCCTGACAAAGCGCGGCACAGTATTAAATGAAAATAATATCAAGCCCGAAGTCGAGATTATGGATATGGGAATGATCAACACTTCCAAATATTTTCTGAAAAAGGGCATCCTGAAAGCCCCGATCCACTATCAGTTCGTGCTGAGCTTTGGTTTCAGCGGTGCTCCGGCTACACCGGACAACCTTTGCTATATGCGCAGCCAGCTTCCGGAAGGATCTACATGGTCTGCGTTTGGCGTTGGCAGCGGTCATCTCCCCATTTTATATACCGCGCTGGCGCTTGGCGGAAATGTCCGGGTAGGCCTTGAGGATAATATTTACTATGCGCCGGGTCAGCTTGCAACCAATGAGATGCTCGTATCCCGTGCGGCGCGTGTAATTAAAGAATATGGCAACGAGGTCGCGACACCGGCGGATGCACGCGAAATTCTTGGTCTTGGGAAGTAGGAGGAATCTCGAATGTCAGAGAAAAAAATAGCGTTTATCGGAGCCGGCCTGATCGGAAGCGGCCTTGCGCTGAACTGCATCACCCATGGAATTCCGGTTTCCCTGCAGACGCGCAGCAAAGTAGACCTGTGCAGATCCCGTATGGAGAACGGATTGCAGTTTTTTATCGATAAAAAGATTATCAGCGAGGAGGAGGCCGAAAAAGCCAGAGGGCTTTATACCATTACCACATCGATCGAGGAAGCTCTGCAGGATGTTTTCATGGTGCAGGAATCCGGTCCGGACAGTGTGGAGCTGAAGCATAACCTGGTGGCGGAAATTGAAAAATATGTGGCGGATGATGTCATCATCGCCTCCAGCACCTCCAGCCGTTCTATTACGGAAGTTTTTGAGAAGGCGGCGCATCCGGAGCGTTGTATGGGCGGGCATCCCTATAACCCCTCCTATCTGATTCCGCTGGTGGAAATCACCAAGGGAGAGAAGACCGGCGATGCTTATGTGGCAAAGGCAAAGGAAATCTATGAGAAAATGGGTAAGACGCCTGTTGTCCTGAACAAGGAGTCGATCGGTTTTATCGCGAACCGCTACCAGAGCGCAATCCATCGCGAGGCGGTGGATCTCGTAGAAAACGGAGTCTGCTCGGTTGAGGATGCGGACAAAGCCCTGATGTACGGCGTCGGTCTGCGCTGGAGCGTTGTAGGACAGTTTTTAAGTCTTCATCTGGGCGTTGCACCGGAGGGAATCGGCAGTTTCAATGAAAAATTTCATGTGGATGTGACCCAGCCGGATTACCGTCTGAGCCATATGCCCACGTGGACGACTTTCCCCGCACAGTGGTGCGAGCACGCGCAGGCCGGACTGGAGGAAGCGATCGCGAACCGTCCGGAAGAAACAGGCAGAGATATCGCATCAATTGAAAAGTGGCGTGACGACATGCTGGTCGAGACTCTGCGGCTGCATGACATGCTGTAATTCAGGAAGGAGTTTTTATGCTTACGCTTGTATTAAACCCCGGATCCACTTCCACGAAAGTGGCAATTTACGAGGATAAAAATGAGCTTTGCCGCAAAACCATTTCGCATTCCAAGGAAGAGCTGGCTGTTTTTCCCGATATCATGGATCAGTTCGAGTTCCGGTATAAGCTGGTGCTTGAATTCATGGAAGCAGAGGGATATACCATTGACCGACTGGACTGCGTGATTTCCCGCGGCGGCTCTCCGCCCAATGTCAATTCGGGCGCAACTGTAGTGGATGAAAATCTGGTGACTGCCTTAAAGGAGCGTCCGAAGGATCGCCATCCCGCAGGAATAGGCCCGGTCATTGCCTATGATATTTCGCAAAAGTGCGGAATTCCGGCTTATATTTATGATCCTGTATCGGCTGACGAGTTGAATCCGCTGGCACGTCTCTTTGGCGTCAAGGGCATTGAACATGACAGTATGTGCCACGTGTTAAATACCAGGGCAATGTCTATCGCCCAGGCGAAAGAGATGGGAAAAACGCTGGAGGAGGTCAATTTTGTAGTGGCTCACTTCGGCGGGGGAAATTCCGTAGCGCTGTGGGAACACGGTAAATTAAGCGATGTGATCGCCGGAGATGCCGGTACCTTTTCCTCTGAACGGTGCGGCCCGATCCGGTCTGAGCGGCTGCTTGAACTGAGCAGCCAGTACGATGCGAAGACCATTCGCGGCTGGTTCCACGGCAAAGGCGGTATGGTATCGCTTCTTGGCACAAATGACTTACGGGAAGTAGAAAAAATGATCGTCGCAGGTGATGAATATGCCCTGCTTTGTCAGCAGGCTATGGCTTATCAGCTGTCCCGCTGCATCGCTTATCTGTTCCCTCCGGTGAAGGGTGCTGTCGATGGCATCATTCTGACCGGCGGAGGAGCTTTCTGGGAGCGTCTTGTCAATGATATAAAAGAGCGTCTTGCCTATCTGAACGTGCCGGTTTTTGTGCGGCCGGGTGAGAATGAGATGCAGTCACTGGCAGAGGGTGCTTACCGGCTTATGACCGGAGAAGAAAAGGCTCAGATCTATGAGGGATAATATTCTCAGGGAAAGGAGACCGAAATGGAATTACATTCTTTAGATGAAATCATGGAGATGACCGCGAAGGCACAGAAGAAGCCGACCATGGCGGTAGCAGGCGCGGCGAAGGCTGCCGTGATCGACGCTGTTCTGGAGGCGGTGGACCATGATCAGGTGACACCCATACTGGTAGGCGACACAGAACAGATCTGTGAAATGCTGAAAGAACGCGGCAGAGAGCCGGCGGACTTTGAGATTGTCGAGACCGGGGAAGGACAGACGCCGGCGGAGACAGCTGTGGATATCATCAAAGACGGAAAAGCAGACTTCCTGATGAAAGGCTCTGTGGAGACTTCTGATCTGCTGCATCCGGTTGTAAAACGGGAGAACGGCCTGCGGACCGGGAGAACCATCTCACATGTTGCTTTTTATCAGCTTCCGTTTTATCACAAGCTGCTTATTACAACAGACGACGGTATTACAGCATATCCTGATCTGAAGAAAAAGAAGGATATCATCATCAACGCGGTGGAAGCTCTGCACGCGCTGGGTTATGAATGCCCGAAGGTGGCTGTGCTGTGCTGCAAAGAAACGCCCGACGAGGGATTGCCGGAGACCATTGAGGCGAGAAAACTTCAGGAACTGTGCGAGCAGGGAGAGATGGGCAACTGTAAAGTGGTCGGACCGATTTCCTATGATCTGGCGCTCAGTGCGGAACGCGCAAAGCTGAAAAAGTATGACTGCCCTTACAGCGGAGACTTTGATGTGCTGGTTGTGCCGAATATCCATGCGGGCAATATTCTGGGTAAATGTCTGGAGCTGCTGCCGGGTGTTGAGATGTGTAGCTATGTATCCGGCGCCAGGATTCCGATTGTACTCACATCCCGGGCGGCATCGGCAAAAGAAAGGTTAACCTGTATCGCACTGGCGGGTGTGATTGCTTCCCGCCGTGAAAAATAAAAATTGAGAGGAGAATAAACATGTCAATTCAATCTTATGTACATGTAGAACAGTTTGAGGAATACAAGGAGCGCTTTAAAGATTTTGCGTATCTGGAGAGAAGCGAGGACGGCGTTTTGTTCTGCCGTCTGCATTGGAAAGGCGGTCCGGTATTGTGGAGCTATCAGACACAGCATGCATACGGCGAACTGTGGAGCGCGATCGGCCATGATAAGAAAAATGAGGTCATGATTCTGACCTGTACGGATCCGTACTGGCTTTGCCACGAGAGTGATCCGGCGTCCTTTGATGAGGTAGAGCAGAGCGGCGATACCAGCATCAAATATAACGTAAACATTCCGGATACGATGAATTTTGTAGAAAACTTTATCAATGATATTGAGATTCCGGTGATTGCCGCTATCAATGGCCAGGGCATGCATTACGAGTTTGCGCTGATGGCTGACATTACACTGTGCTTCCCTGAATTCGTGTTCTCTGACCAGCATTTCTCCAAGAGCATGGTTTGCGGCGATGGTATGGCGTTTGCCTATCGTGTGTGCGCAGGTGTGAAGCGCAGCTCTTATATGATGTACATGGAGCCGAAAATTGATGCCGAGACTGCTCTTCAGTACGGCCTGGTAAATGAGATTGTTCCGCACGACCAGCTGATCGACCGCGCTTATCAGATTGCGGCGCATATTATGAAATCAGAGCGCACGGTACGCCGTCTTGTGCATGAGATTACCATGCGTCCGTGGAAGCGCGCCCTGCAGGATGACGAGCGTGTCAATGTACTCTGCGAGATGTATTCCGTACAGCTGCTGAAATCGGAGCATCACTTTGACCAGATCGTATCCTCCTTTGACGCAGAGAGGGAACAGTTTTAATCCCACATTATTTCCGGGCAGCAATTAGAAACAAACAGATGATTTTACGGGGAATCCGAAATTCGGATTCCCCATAATTATAAGGAGGATTTTTTATGAAAAATTTAAACCGCTGGGTTTACGCTATTGTCGGTGTAATTGTCCTGTTGATGGCGGGAATTTTTTACGGCTGGTCCATGATGTCAAAATCCATCGGCGCATCCCGGCCGGACTGGACTGCCGCACAGCTGTCCCTGACTTTCACACTGGCTGTGGCCTGTTTCTGCATCGCAGGCCTGATCGCAGGTATCCTGTCAAAAAAGATATCTCCCAGAGTCTTTGTGATTCTCGCAGGTATTTTTATGATGGCGGGCTTCCTGATCGCCTCCGCGACAAAAGCTTCTCCGGCCATGCTTTATATCGGCTTCGGCATTTTATGCGTTCTTGTCTCCGGATTTGCATATAACTCTACCATGAGCACGATCAGTTCCTGGTTCCCGGACAGACAGGGGCTGATTTCCGGAATTCTGCTTATGGGGTTCGGCCTGAGCAGTTTTTTTATCGGCAAGATTTTTGCGGCGGTAACGCCTTCCGACGGAAGTGATTCCTGGTGCGTCACGTTCCGCGTAATTGGCATAGTGGTATTTGTGGTAATGATCCTGTGCAGCTTTTTTGTTGTAAAGCCCGGCGAAGACTTTCAGCCGCCGGCATCCGAAAAGAAAAGGAACGTCCGTGAACCTGCCAGTGATATCAACACCGGCCGCATGATCCGCATACCGTCTTTCTGGATGATTTATATCTGGGCGATTATGGTCAGCGCAGCCGGTCTGGCGCTCGTCGGACAGGCAAGCGGGATTGCCACCCAGGTCGGCCCGACCATGTCCGATGGGGTTATTGCGACTGTGGTCGGCATGGTCTCCGTTCTGAACGCGATCGGCCGTGTGATCTATGGCTGGATTTTTGATAAGAGGGGGTATCGCTTAACGATGCTGATGGATATCTGTTTCTTTTTCCTGGCAGCCCTGATTCTGGTGCTGGCGCTGCGCAGCAACAGCTTTATCCTGATTGTCGTCGGCTTTATTGTAGGCGGGTTCGCCTTTGGCGGCGTCACGCCGATTCAGTCCGCGATCATCAGTGATTTTTACGGCAGGACATATTATTCCGTAAACTTTCCTGTAATCGTGACGAATCTGCTGATCGGGTCTTTCACATCCACTATTTCCGGAAGGCTGTATGATATGAGCCAGTCCTATATGAGCACAATATTTATGATATTTGGCGTGACAGTAGTCGCTCTTGTCGCGTTTCTCTTTATCCGAAGACCGAAACCGGCGGAAAAATGACGATAAACGGGCAAAAATCATACCATTTCATATAAATTTTGTCCCCTGCGTTTTTATAAATGGGAATGATAAAATAATATCCAGTAAAACACCTCCAGTAAAAA
>JAJBTR010000072.1 GCA_020860745.1 Lachnospiraceae bacterium
CCTTTACTCTGGCCAGTGTCAGCCGCTTATCTTCGTAGACTACCTTTTTGATGGCAGCCAGAGAATCAATCACCGTCCCGTATCCGATAAATTCAAAATAACCCAGATCTATGCCGCCCTCAATCTTCGGCTCATGAATGTTCCTGCATTGTTTCATGCAGAGCTCATGAAGCATGGAGCCCAGCGGCGATCCGAAATAATTCCCGCGCAGACGAATGATCTCATGCTGCTGAACGAATGCATGCCTCATAAAATTCTTCTGTTGCTTTAAATATGCCTCGAGAAATTCATCAAAGGTCGCAAACTCCTCCGGATCCCCTGTTGCAAGTCCGATCACTTCATCACCGTATTTCTGCATTTTCCCGTTATACAGCGTCATTTCCAGCGCCGCCGCAAAATTGATATACGCGCAGGGAGAAGTGTAGGTATCCCGATTCGGCATCCGCACTTCGGCGCAGCCGGACACGGAGTAATCATAAGCCTCCTCGAATGTCGCACCTTTGGCCAGCAACAGGGGAATCACTTCCTCATCGTTGATCAGTTTCGGGAAACCGGAACCGTCCTTAATCGTCTCAGCCACCTCATAGAGATAACGCTCCGGAGACCGCGTGTGAATCCGTGCCGCCAGATCCGGATAGTTTAACGGAAACTCCCGTTTGGAGCGAAGGAACAGATAGGTCAGCTCATTCGTAGCGTCAGCGCCGTCTTTCGTCTGGCCGCCGATGGTCACCGCTTCCCAGTGGGCATACCCTTCATTGAAGCTGCCGCCCGCCTTCGAAAGGTAAAGGTCAATATACTGCGCCATGGACACCCAGACACACTCCAAAAGTTCCTCCGCCCGATCATCATCCAGAATTCCTTTTTCTTTATCTGCCTTATAAAACGGATAAAGGTACTGATCCATCCTCCCGTTGGAAATAACAGTCCCTGTTTTCTGCTCGATACGGGAAAACAGCTGGATAAACCACTGGCTCTGTACTGCCTCGTGAAATGTTTCAGCCGGATAAGCCGGCACCTTCCGGCAGATGTGGGCAATCTCCGTGAGTTCCTCCTTGCGCTGCGGATCGGATGTAAACCGCGCTTTCTTCTCTGCCTCGTCCGCGTGTCGATTTGCCCAGAGAATGATGGCATCCGCTGTCAGGATCACCGCCTCCAAAAACGGCTTCTTCTCCGTGCTGTCCACCGCCGAAAATTCATCCAGCGCATTCAGCGCTTCTTCCGCTTCCCGCCGAATGCCGAGAAAACCGATTTTTAAGGGCTTTTCGTAATCATGAACCCACTGGATGGAAGAACGGAAAGACGCCGTCTCGTTGACGATATAGCGGGAAGAATTCTCCTCATCTTCGTTATAAGTCAACCGCTTTGTCTCCTCCGGCAACGCATTTACCAGAGCCTCATGAAAGGTTTTCCCTTTCCAATAGGGCGCAATCTCCTGAATCACGTACTCCGCATCCTCCGCGGTGATATCAAACGGAGATGTCTCCCGGGACGGCAGACTTTTAATCGCCTCGTCCAACCCATCGCCGTCCAGCTCCGGATAAAGAATTCCGTACCGCCCTTCCCGCCCGGCTCTTCCTACAATCAGCTGCCGGTCATCAATATATACTGTCGCCCGCTCCGCATAACGGTACAACGCCTTCGCCCACCGCAAAATCAACGGTTGCCCCTCCGTCTCCCGAAAAGACTCCGTAAAATATTTTCCCCGTTCAATATCTATGCCGGGACGCGTACCCGCAAAAGTCTCAAGAATTTGCCGGGTTCGTTTCTCTTCCGGCCTGTAATGTCCGCGGATACGCTCTTCCTGCGGAGAAAATGCTAATGCTGCCATAAATTGCCTCCTTGCCGATTTTAGTCATGAGATTTATACAGGAATCATTCAAAATGACCTCTTCTCATTCTATTTCGCTCATTATTTTTAACTCATAGTATTTATATATGTTATGTAGGTAATGCTATCATTTTCACATAATTCTGTCTAATACATAAATAAAATAACCCGTTATAGTCTCAGACTATAACGGGCCATTTCATGCGCCAAAGCAAGAGGCACTTCAGGAAAGAAACGTCTCATCCACAATCGTCAGCACTTCGTCCAGTATCTCAAAGCCCTCCCGCAGTTCTTCCTCAGTAATGATCAGCGGAGGCGTAATGTTTATATTATTTTCCCGTCCGAAAGCGGAAAATCCGCGCTCTTTTAAAAGCGTCTGGATCCGCGCCATGGTCGCATTCTCATCATAACCGTAGGGAACCAGCGGAATCTTTTTCTCCCGGTCCTTCATCAGTTCCACCGCGCCGAAAAGCCCGATATAACGGACGTCTCCGACAGATCGGTGTTTTTCTTTCATGCTTTCTAAGAGTTCTCCGAAGACTTTCCCGGCCTCATTTACATGCTCCAGGATATGATGCTCTCGATAATAATTGACCGCCGCGACGCCGGCCGCGCAGGCCAGGCTGTGCCCGCTGTAGGTCAGCCCGTAGAGGAAGGTTTTATCCTTAAAATAATCTGCGATCTCCCGGCTCATGATAATGCCGCCCAGCTGAACATAACCGCAGGTGACGCCCTTGGCGAAGGAAATAATATCCGGTTTGATTCCCCAGTGTTCAAAAGCAAACATCGTTCCGGTCCGGCCAAATCCGGCCATAACCTCATCACAGATCAGCAGAATTCCATACTTATCACAGAGCGCACGCAGCCCCTGAAGATATCCGTCCGGCGGGATGATCACGCCGTTGGCTCCCGTAACAGACTCCACCTCGATGGCCGCAATCTGGTCCGGTCCCTCATACTGAATTTGTTCCTCCAACTGCTCCAGATAATGGGCCGAAGCTTCCGCGTCATCCCGAAACGGTATTTTCGAGCGATACACATACGGATCATAAAACTTTAAAAATCCCGTAGCTGCCGCCCGCTCGAGGGCAAACCGCCGGGGATCGCCGGAGAGATTGCCGGAGCCCAGTGTAGAACCGTGATAACTCCGATACCGGGACAGAATTTTATTCTTCCCCGTAAATGTCCGCGCTGCATAGATGGCCGCCTCGTTCGCATCGGAACCGCCGCAGGTAAAAAGGACTTTGCCCATATTATCCGGTGCCAGATCGATCAGCATTTTAGCCAGCTCGGACCGCGGTCCGGAGGCAAATGCCGGCGCGATATAAGGTAGAATCTCCACCTGCTTCTGCACCGCCTCAATGATGTCTTTGTTCCCATAGCCCAGATTTACATTCGCCAGCTGGGAGGACATATCATAGTAGCGTTTTCCGTTATAATCCCAGAAAAAAATACCGTCAGCACGCTCCACGGGGATTGCGTTTACCGTGCCTGTCAGCCAGGGATGCTGGTTATACTCCCTGTCATACTCCAAAATCTGTTCTCTGGTTAGTTCCGCCATTTTTCCATCTCCTCATAAACAAACCTTATTATTCTCTTATCCTTTGATTAACACAAACTCCGATACAGCAATTCCAGATCTCTGTCACTGACCTTCACCGGGTTATTATCCAGATTCGGATGATGGCTTGCCTCCGCCAGCTCCCGGATTTCCTCCTCCGACAGGCGCAGGTCTTTCAGATCGGTGCGCAGATGCAGCTCCCGTTTCAATGCCATGACCGCATCCGCAAAATCTCCGACGCTATCATATCCCAGTAAATCCGCCAGTTCCCGCGTGCGACTGTCACCTGTATTCAAGCGTATAAAATAGTCCAATGTCAGACCACAGGCTTCCCCATGGGGAATTCCGTAGCGGCTGGTCAGCGGAAAGGAACACGCATGGGAGGACGTTGTCTTCGGCAAGGTAAACGCCAGTCCGGCGATAACAGAAGCCTCCGCCATCTTCTCCCGCGCGGCAAGATTCTCCAGCTGCCGGTATGCCGTCGGCAAATACCGAAATACCGTCCGAATCGCGTGCACCGCCAATGCGCTGCAGATCGGCTGATGTCCCCGGCTCCAATATCCTTCCACGGCATGGCAGAGGACATCAATTCCGCAGGACGCCGTAACCTGCGGCGGAAGGGTAAGTGTCAGTTCCGGGTCGATCACCGCTGTCTTCGGGTAAAAGAAGTCCGAATTGATGGGCATCTTTTTCCCGCACGCACGGTCTGTCAGCACCGCAACGCAGGTGACCTCACTCCCTGTTCCCGCAGTCGTCGGCACCGCGGTCAGAGGAATCGTAATCTCCGGGATCGGCTTTCCCGTCCCGTGGTATTCCTCAATCCGCTCCACCGCCGCAGACGCCGCCTTGGCGAGATCCATGACGCTTCCTCCGCCCAATGTGATGATGTGATCAATCTTTTTCTCACGTACGATTGCGCTGCAGCGGTTCACCTCTGTCACATCGGGGTTGGGGGATACCCCGAAAAAAACTTCCATATGATCATGCATCGCCAGAATTCTGTCAGCGGCCTTATTCTTTATGGCCGAAGAATCACAAACAAGCAGCGGCCGCCGGCTTCCGGCCAGAAGACTCTGCACTTCATTTACTCTTCCGTTTCCGAAAATCAGCCTCACCGGCTGCTGATAGTTCCAATCCATTTTTTCTCCTTCATATCCACTCTGCTTTCCGCCCAAGCAACTCGTATTTCCCCTCCCCGAAGCGATGATAGGGCAGCTGTTCCCAGGTGTAATTCTGCCGCCCTTTCAGGAATTCGCAGATTGCCCTGATGTCTTCCTCTGTATCGTTAAACCCGGGGATTACCGGTGTGCGGACATGCTTGCGCAAGCCCGGGAACTCCCGAAACAACATCTCCAGATTATCCAGAATCAGACGGTTATCCGCCCCGATTACACGGGCGTGTTTTTCCGCATCCATGCTCTTAATGTCATACAAAATGTAGTCCAGATATCCCGCCGCCTCCCGCAGCACCTCTGTCTCACAGAATCCGCAGGTCTCCACGGCTGTACAGATGCGCCGTTTTTTTGCTTCTCTCAGAATCTCCAGCGCAAAATCACTCTGGAAAAACGGTTCTCCGCCGGAAAGCGTGAGGCCGCCCTCACCGTGCGCATAGAAAACACTTTCCCGCTCAACGCGGTCCAACACTTCTCCGGCCTCCACAGTCCGGCCATAAATGCCCAGAGCTTTGGACGGACAGACCGGCAGGCATTCCCCGCAGCCGGTACATCTGGCGTGTAGCAGCCTGCCAGCCGAAAGAGCACGATGGCGGCAGATCCCGTCACACAAGCGGCAGCCCGCATTCCGGATACATTTTTGATGATCCAGATATACCTCCGGCTGAAGAAGCTGAGACTCCGGATTCGCACACCAGGGGCACCGCAGAGGGC
The DNA here is from genome assembly GCA_020860745.1 of Lachnospiraceae bacterium. Taxonomy (GTDB): domain Bacteria; phylum Bacillota; class Clostridia; order Lachnospirales; family Lachnospiraceae; genus Eubacterium_I. The sequence goes on from JAJBTR010000072.1 coordinate 5,276, forward strand.
ATCCTTTTAAAAATACAATCGTCCGGATGCCCGGGCCATCATGGAGAGAATAAGGCTGAATATTAAAAATAGTCCCTCGCAATGTTCTTTCCCAATTCAAATCTGATCGTTGATCAGCCGCAGCAGCTTCTCACGGTACTTATAAAACTTCTCGCTGAACTGAATGTCTTCCACGCCTTCCTCGATAATCTGCCGGGAGAAGGTCACCTGAATATCCTCAATCAGGCGTCCCGGACGCTTGCTCAGCACCAGAATCCGGGAACCCAGAAGCAGAGCCTCCTCTACATCGTGCGTAATGAAGAGGATCGTTTTTCCCGTGTCCCACCAGATTTTCCGGGTCAGATTCTGCATATTTTCTCTGGTCAGTGCATCCAGTGCGCCGAACGGTTCGTCCATAAGCAGGATTTCCGGATTGTTGATCAGCGCTCTGGCGATGGACACTCTCTGCCGCATACCGCCGGAAAGTTCATATATTTTCTTGTCCGCGAATTCTGTCAGACCTACTTTTTTCAGATACTCATCGGTGAGCTTTTCATACTCTGCCCTCGGCACCTTGCTCATTCGCGGGCCGAAATTCACGTTATTGCGGACGGAAAACCATTCGTAGAGCGGCGGATTCTGAAAGACGACGCCCCGGTTTTTGTCAATGCCGTCAATCAGTTCCCCATCCAGACGGACGGTCCCGTCCGTTGGCTTAATAAAACCCGCCAGTATTTTGAGCAGCGTACTCTTACCGCAGCCGGAGGGACCCAGCACACAGATAAATTCCCCTCTGTATATATTGAATGTGATATCATCCAGAGCCTTGATCTGATCCTGCTTCGCCTCATAATACAGATCCACATTCTGAATCGAAATCAATTCTTCCTCGGTGATCGGCTCTTTCCCCTCATAACGCAGGCGCTCTACGGAAACCAGTTCGCCGCTCGGTTCCTGCAGGTCTCTGTAATCTGCCATAAACTTGCTCCTTTACTCCGCCAGAGCGGCCTCCAGATAAGAGGTATTAATACTGTTTACGAATGTCTCAAGGTCCGGTGCGCTGGTAATACTCTGCTGCTCCACCAGGAAATCCGCTGTCGCCTTCAGGGCATCTGCGATGTAATCATTCAGGTAATCCGCCTGCTCCTCGCCTTTCAGATAAACATACTGTGTAATCTGGTCTGCCGCATCCTCTTCCGAGATTTCCAGAACACTGGCGATCTCTGTCGCCGCGGTTTCCGGATCATCTAACAATACTTCGTTCGCCTGAATCTGCACTTTGATGTAATTTTCCACGATTTCCGGATACTGCTCGGCAAATTCAGTCCTGGCTACCACCAGATCTGCCGTAATAATCCCCTGATCCGCCAGTTGAGCGGAATCCGTGATATTCACACCGGTCTCCTGAAGCTCGCTCAGAACCGGATACCATACATAAGCCGCGTCAATATCGCCGCGAAGCCATGCAGCATAGATATCATCCGGCTGCATATCCAGAACCGTAACATCTGTCTCAGAAAGCCCCGCCAGTTCCAAAGCGTTCAGCAGACTGTAATGTGCCGTTGATGCAAACGGGGTGGCAACCGTTTTCCCTGCCAGATCTTCCACAGAGGTTACCCCGGACTCTTCCGTTGCTACCAGCGTCTCCGCCGAGCCGATGACGTCACCGATCCAAATCACCTCGTATTCCAGACCGTTGGAAATACCCAGGGCAGTCGGGGAGGAACCCAGTTCCGAGATATCGATACTTCCGGATGCCAGAGCGGTATTGACGTCGCTTCCCGAGTCGAAGCTGACAATTTCCACATCTACGCCAAGCTGCTGCTCATAGAGATCTTCATACCGCGCGATCAGGTCGCCGTTGACCAGATCCATGGTGCCAATCTTTACTGTTACATCGGAGGTGTCTGAACTTGCAGCTGCCTCTGCTTCCTCCGGCTCCGCCGAAACACTGCTCTCTTCAACATCCTCACTGTCCGCGGCTGCCGTGCTGCTGTCAGCGGAAGACTGGCCGCATCCCGCAAGAAGTGATAACGATGCCGTTGCTGCTATTGTCAATGTCAGTAATTTTTTTGCTCTCTGTTTCATTTTTCTCATACTCCTTTTTCGTTTTTTTGCATTTTATATAAACTGCTTATCTCCGTGGAAGTGCTTATGCGCAATCTGCAACTTATCCGGAGGAGCAATGTTACCGTTAACAGATATTCTGCTGCATCCTGAAATTTCACTGCACCTCAGCTCTTCCCTTTCCAGTGGACAACCTTTCTCTCCACCAGCCGGATCAGCTGATCCAGAACGATACCGGTAATCCCCATGAGGATAACGCCCATAAACACAATGTCGCTTCGCAGATAATTGCTGGCGTCCAGAACCAGCCAGCCGATTCCCTTTGCAGCTGCGACCATCTCCGCGGCAACCAGTGTCGTATACTCTACACCCAGTGCTGTCCGCAGGCCGGTAAATACATCTGTCAGTGCTGCCGGAAAGACGACATAGAAAAATATCTGTCCCTTTCCCGCACCCAGCGTCTTGGCACCGTTTATGTAATCCTCCTTAATCCGGATCACCCCGGCCACGCAGGCGATGTACACCGGCGCAAAACCTGCCAGATACAACAATGTCAGCTTGGAACTCTCACCAATCCCCATCCACAGCACCAGAATCGTATAGTAAGCCAGCGGCGGCAGCGGACGATAAAACTCTACGATCGGCTCCAGAATCGCACGTATCTTTGAAACGTATCCGCTCAATAATCCGAGCGGAACCGCCGTTACCACAACCAGCAGGTAGGCGATACCCAGCCGCTTCAGGCTTGTGCCCAGATGCTGCAGCAGCGTGTAACCCTTATACCCGTTCTGTATGATTGTCACAAAACTGGTCCAGACACTTCTGGGTGACGGAATGATAATCTCCGGAAATATCCCGATCTTCGTCACCAGCCACCAGGCAACCAGGATCACAGCAACCGTTATAATTGAGATTCTCCTTTCTGTACCTAACTTCTTCATAAAACTTCCTCGCTTTTTAATATCATAGTTTTCATATATGTTATGTATGCAATAGTAGCACCACCGAATGATTCTGTCTAATACATAAAAAAATAACCCGTTATAGATTTTATCTATAACAGGTCAAGCTAAAATATTATCTCCCGTCCGCTCCGATACAGCATTGTAACCATGATCGTTCGAAAGCTGAGAGGAGAACGCTGCGATCGCTTCTTCCTGTCCGCGTTCCATCGGCTCACTTTAACGACATAATCCGGCGTGACAACGGACTATTCGACAACCGTGATCGTATTTTTCAGCATTCCCATCCAACAGGAATATGCATACGTTCCTTCCTCGAGCGGTGTAAATTCTATGACAACCTCACCTGTGGTAAGCTTCACCTGCTGATCAAATGCCGACAACACAATCTCGTTATTGCAGCCGTTCAGATTACTCTCACCTACCTCTATCGTCCACACGACAGGAATTCCTGCAGTAACCTGAATATCGTCGTAACCGTTGGCATGAAGTGTTGTCGTCACATACTGAACATCCCCGTCAATAGCAGAAACAACAGCCCCATCTGTGTTTGTAGATGAGACAGTCGGTGAGACCGAAAAACCTGTCAGGACAAGATTATTCTGTATCATAAAGATTCCCATGATAACTAACAGGACGGAACCGACCTGGAGCATACGCTGCCGCCAGCGCATTTTCAGTATTCCCGCCGCCAGGCCAAATGCAAAGACGAGGGGAATCGTACCCAGGCAAAAGGAAAACATGGACAGGGCTCCGGTCAGCATACTACCGCTGGCGATGGCGTAAACCTGCATGGATTGCAATGGTCCGCAGGGCATCAGCCCATTGGCCAGACCTGTTGCAAAGGAACTGTGCTTCCCCACGCTCTGTATTGTGGCGGAAAGCGTTGCGGACAGCCTCGGGTAAGGACGGACTGACAAAGAGAGACCCGCCAACCTATTGCTG
>JAJBTR010000177.1 GCA_020860745.1 Lachnospiraceae bacterium
ACTCACTTGCGCTCATTATATCATATAATTTATATTTTGCACAATCCCTGTTTTTAATTTTCTTTTTTAATAGATATTTCATAGTTGTTTCCCTTGCGGGATTTCCCCGCAGGCGCTATCATAAAGAGGGTGCACAAAGCATCCCTCTTTTTGTGCCGTCCCCCAATCCGGTATGGCTGCAGAATGAATATAAATCCACAGGCACACGAGGTACACATACATGGACTACATCCCCACACTCATCGACACAATGAAAAAACAGGCGGCCGCCCACCCCGATCACGTCCTCTTCCGTTTTGCGGACTTTGACGATGACACGAATGAATGGGTACTGGAAGATCACACCTACCGGGAAATCTACCACAAATCCCTGGAGACGGCCTACATGCTGCGCAAAAAAGGCTTACAGCCCGGCGACCGGGCAATCATCTTCAGCATGCAGGATTTCGGCACAATCTGCGCCGTCTACGGCTGCATGATGGCCGGGGTCGTCTTTACGATCATCCCGCCGCCGCTGGATGAGGACAAAGTCGAGCGCTTTATCTCTGTTTTAAAGTCCTGCAAGCCCCGGGCTCTGATTTCCAACTACACTTTAGAGCAGGGGGCGGATACCCATATCACCGGGCGGCTTTTAAAGGAAGCCGCGCTGGATACACTCCGCCTGAAACGAATCTACACAGACAGGCTGATTCCCTACCGCAGGGAGGATGTCATCGTACCCGCCACGGCGGATCAGCTCGTCTACCTGCAATATACATCCGGCTCCACCAGCGCTCCCAAGGGTGCGCGCGTCACATGGAAAAATCTGATGAAAAACCTCGAACAGTGCTTCCACTGCCTGGATTTAAGCAGCGCCACGCTCGCCTCCTGGGTACCTTATTTCCACAACCTGGGGCTCGTCGTGACCATCTGCATGCCGATCCTTGCCAATGTTGCCACCGGTTCCGCTGTCTATTTTCTGCAGACGCTGAAATTTCTGGAACGGCCGAAGCTCTGGCTGAAGCTGATCTCCGACTTTCAGATCACACTGACCGTCGGCCCCGGCTCGGCCTACGACGCATGCACCCGCATTTTCTCTGAGGAGGAAGCAGCGCAATATTCTCTGTCGCAGGTCACACACTTTATGAACGGTTCAGAATTTATCAGTGCAAAGACCGTGGATCGGTTTATTGAAATGTTTCACTGTGACCCAAACGCCATGGCGCCCGGCTATGGCGTCTCGGAAAACGTCTGCCTCGCCACGTTCGCACCGCAGGATTACCGCTGTCTTAAGCTTGACTATGAGGCATACCGCAGCAACCGGGCGGTCATCGCACCGGATGCAGCGCATGTCAAGGAGATTGTGAGCGTCGGCGCCCCGGTCAAAGACCTGACCCTGGTGATCGGCAACCCGAAAACAAAAAAGTTTATCCCGAACTGCGCATCGGCGAGATATTCCTCTCCGGCGACAGCGTAGTGGACGGCTACTGGGGCGACCCAAAGGAAAACAAAAATTTCCATGTCCGCCTGGAGGGATACGACTGCGATTTTTACAAGACGGGCGACCTGGGATTTCTGTATGAAGGACAACTCTACATCACCGGACGCATCAGGGAGATGCTGATCGTCAACGGTCACAATGTCTACCCGTCTGACCTGCAGGCAACCATCAATCAGCATGTCCCGGCTCTCGCAAGCGCATCCTACGGTTTTTTCTCCTGTACCGGTGAGACGAAGGAACAGATCGTGGCTGTGGTGGAAGCAAAACCGGAGGAGCATTTCGCGCAAAGGGTTCAGGAAATCAACAAAGCAGTCTCCGACCGCTTTTCTTTCTCTTTTTACGATGTGGTCTTTGTGCCGCCGGGAACCATCCCGCGCACGGACAACCGCAAGCTGCAGATGCTGAAAACCCGCGCCCTGTACATGGACGCCCAGCTGAATGTCCTGTACAGCAGTCATGATTACTATATGAGAAAAAAAAGCAGTTCCATCCTGGGAAAATCGATGGATATCGCCGACGAAATTATCGACAAATCCACAGAATGCGTCGACGGTCTCATTGACAAATCCGTGAAATGTGTCGACAGCCTCATTGACAAATCCGCGGAATGTGTCGACGGGCTGGCGGACAAAGCGGACGAAATTTTTATTCAGGTGCGGTCCGCGTTCCAGAAGGTATTAAAGATCGACCAGTTTAATCCCAACGAGTCATTCCTCGCCCTGGGCGGAGATTCCCTGATGGGATTTGAGCTGATCAACAGCATCGAACAGAAGCTCCACATCAAGCTGGATCTGCGGGAGCTGCTGCGGGATTCCTCCGTAGTCGGTGTGACAAAATACATCCACTCTGTTCTCTCCGGCAGAACGGGGAGTAAAAAAGCGGTCAATCTGCCGGAAGAGTGCCGGCTGGACGATTCCATCCGCTGCACCGCGGAATATACAAAGTCCGCCGACGAGTGCCGCCGCATCTTTTTAACAGGGGGAACCGGCTTTCTGGGTGCGCAGCTCATTCACAGCATGTTCCGCTATTACCCGCACGACGGCCTGGAAATCTACTGTCTGGTCCGTGCGGACTCCGTCGAAGCCGCTGCCCGGCGGCTGGAAGACAACTTAAAGCACTATCACCTCTGGCGGGACGGCATGGACCGATATCTGCACCCGGTGATTGGCAGCCTCTCCGAGCCAAAGTTCGGCCTGGACGAAAAAACCTGGAACGCAATGGTGGAACGCGTGGAAGTGATCTGCCACAGCGGAGCCATACTGAATTTTATCTTCCCCTACGAATATCTGAAAACGACCATTGTGGGCGGCACCGTGGAAACGCTCCGCCTCGCATGCAGCGGACAGGCAAAATACTATCACTATGTATCGTCCTACAGCGTATTCGACACACCGGCCAACCGGGGACGCTATCTGTCGGAAAACACACCGCCAAAGTCCTGGAAAGGATTTTCTCTGGCCTACTCCCAGACAAAATGGGTCTCCGAGCAGCTGATCCGGACCGCCGGAGAACGGGGCTTAAAGGCAGCCATCTACCGTCCCGGCGACATCACGGGGGCGGCAAACGGCATCTATGAGGTAAACGATATGGTGAGCCGGATGATGGTCAGCATGATTCAGATGCAGGGCGTACCGTTTGCACACTACAACTTTCACATGACCCCTGTGGATTATGTGGCAAAGGCACTGATCGTGATTTCACGAAAAGACGAGTGTTTCGGTCACGCGTTCCACCTGATCAATCCGAAACCGCAGTCCCTCCGCTCCCTGGTGGGATTTATTCGCGGCTGCGGCTACCGGGTGCGCTACATTCCTTTCGCGGCCTGGAAAAACCGGATCAAAAAATCCGACGCCGGGAAAAATGCCATGGTTCTTCTGGAATGCCTCTTTGAATCCGGAAGCGAGAGCAACCCGAACGTGTTGTGGCATTTTATCGGAAAAGATCCCGTCTACGGGACGAGCAACACAGACCTTCTGCTCGGGCACACCGGCATCACCTGCCCGGAAGTAGATCAGAAGATGATCGCGGCATATCTCAGGTATTTTAAGTCGAAAAATTATATCTGATGAGGATTGCAGAGCAATCCGTGGGTATCATCATCTGTTCGGGAAGAAACAGGCAGAATTTTTCAACAAATAAGTTTACAGGAGCAAAAAACAACCATGAAAATCGGCATCCCCCGGGCACTGCTCTACTACCGCTACGCCGTCCTCTGGGAAACATTTTTCCAGGAGATCGGCATGGAAACGCTCTTAAGCCCGCACACAACCAGGGCTCTCCAGGACAAAGGAGACCACTACGCCATAGATGAAAACTGTCTCTCCAGCAAACTTTTCCTCGGCCATGTCGCTGCGCTGGAGGGAAAATGCGACGCGGTCTTTGTCCCGCGCATCGCGAACTATGGAAAAGACGGCATCCTCTGCACCCGTTTTGAAGCGCTCTACGACATGTGTCTCAACACATTTCGCGATAAAAACATGCACTTTCTCACCTGTGACGTGGATATCCAACAGAAAAAACCGGAGCGCAGTGCTTTTATCGGTCTGGCCCGGGAGCTGGGGAAAACCCGTCGCGAGGGCGCAGCTGCCTACGACAGAGCGAAAGCCGCCTGGGAGCAGGACAATCTCGCAAAAATAAAACGGCAGGAGGAAGCCATCGCCCGCACGGATCAGATCCGTATCCTGGTGGTTGGACACAGCTATAACCTCTATGACGAATACATCGGCAGGCCGATCTTAAATGCCATCCGCCAGCTTGACGCCCTGGCCGTCTGTTCCGACGCTGTTGACTTCAAGAAAGCGCAGAAAGACTCGCTTTCCATCTGCGAAAATGTCCCCTGGATCATGAGCCGTGAACTCCTCGGCGCGATTCAAAAATATCACGACCGGGTCGACGGCATCATCCTGCTGACCGCCTTTCCCTGCGGTCCCGACTCCATGGTCAATGAGATGATCATCCGCCGCGTCAAAGACCGGCCGATCCTGAACCTTTTGCTGGACAGTCAGGACGGAAACGCCGGAATGGAAACGAGGCTGGAAAGCTTTATCGATATCATCCGTTTCCGAAAGGAGATGCGCCATGCCTGAGAAACCCTACAAGCTGTGTTACCCCTGCCTGGGGAATTACGACATCGCAATCCAATATTTTGTCAACCACGGGGCGCATCTGGAGTATATAAGTCCGCCCGCCATGACGAAGCGCACCATCGAACTCGGCGCCAAATACAGCCCGGACTTTGTCTGTGCGCCGTTCAAAAGCCACATGGGAAACTATATCGAGGCGCTGGAAGCGGGCGCGAATGTCCTCATCCAGACCGGCGGCACCTGCCGTCTGGGCTATTACGGAGAACTGCATGAGCAGATTTTAAAGGATATGGGATACGATTTTGAGATGCTGAATCTGACCCTGTTCAACTACAACAGCCTGCCCGCCCTCATCCGCGGAATGAAACGCTATGCCACAGACGCAAACCTGCTGCAGATCGCGGCAGCCCTGCCCGCCACCCTGAGTATGGTGCTTGTCATTGACAAGGTCGAGGATTATTACCGTCAGAATATGGGATTTGAGATTACTAAGGGCTCGTTTGACAAGGTATACAACCGTTTTCTGGCAAATCTGCGGAAAACAAAAGGACTGCGCCGGATAAACCGGATTTACAAACAGACAATGGAGGATTTCAAAGCCATCCCCATCGACAAACCGGAGCATCCTCTGCGGGTCGGAGTCGTCGGAGAGTATTTTACCATCATGGATCCCTTTTCCAACCACGAGGTAGAAAAAAAGCTGGCGCAGATGGGCACGGAAGTCCACCGCTGGATGAATCTCTCCAACAGCCTGCTGATCTGCCCGGACAAGCGCACGATCCGCAAGTTATACCACTACTTGCACTATGACATGAACCGCTTCCCCTCCTCCATCTGGGTGGATATCCAGAAAAAAGACAGCCCGAAATACGCAAGCAACGACACGGGCAGCTCCTCGGTCTCCACCATCACTCTGGCGGAGCACTACGCAAAAGAAGGCTTCGACGGCCTGGTGCACATCAAATCTTTCGGCTGCACACCCGAGATGGACTGCATTCCCATGCTCCACAACATCAGCGCAGATTATAAGATCCCCACTCTGTTTCTGAGCTACGACACGCAGACCAGCGATACCGGGATTGAGACAAGGCTGGAAGCGTTCTATGATATGATCGCGATGCGGCGTCATTCGGACGGATAGGTCTGATGACACCAGCATAATTACAAGCGACCGGGGCAACGCTTCGGCAAACTAATCGCCAACTGTAACTGTTCGCTACACTTACAGTTACAGGAAAATTCATAAGAAATCGCTGCGCGATGGGAATTTTCCCTTGTGTAATCTACGTTTTCAGACGGTCAGCACAGCCTGTGTGCAGACCTGGCTTATGGTAACAGCTTCTAATCGAAAACTCTCAGGAAAGTCTTCGAGCCTAAGTCTCCGTAAGCGATGGATTTCGCCTCAGCTAAAACCGCCCCTTCAAAGTCACTTTATAATTATACTGGTGCCATCCTCCCTATCCTGTGCCAATGTAATAAACTAACCCGCAAAAATCACAAATACAATAAAGGAAGAAGGAAACTAACCATGAAGAAGAAGGCTTATCTCGGAATCGATATCGGCTCGATCTCCACGAAGGGCGTTATCATAGATGAAGATAAAGATATCCTCTGCAGCATTTATCTGTGGACGGAGGGCAACCCGATGGAAGCCTCGAAGCGCGTCATCGATGCCCTCGGCAAAGATCTGAACCACGACACATATAAGGTAGTTGCCTCCGGAACCACCGGGAGCGCGCGCAAGCTCGTCGGCGCCATGTGCAACGCCAGCATCGTGAAAAATGAGATCACGGCACATGCGGTCGGAACGACCACGCTTCATCCGGATGTCCGCACGATCCTGGAGATCGGCGGACAGGATTCCAAGATCATCTGCGTAGAAAACGGCGTGGCGATCGATTACGCCATGAACACGCTCTGCGCCGCCGGAACCGGCTCCTTCCTCTCCAGCCAGGCCAGACGTCTCGGCGTCGATGTGGAGGACTTCGGGAAAATCGCCCTCGGGAGCAAAAATCCCACTCCCATCGCAGCGCGCTGCACAGTCTTCGCGGAGTCCGACCTGGTGCACAAGATTCAGATGGGACACCGGAAAGAGGATATCATCGCCGGCCTTTGCAACGCGGTTGCCAACAATTATCTGAACAATATCGGAAAAGGCAAAAAAATCGTCGCCCCGATCGTATTTCAGGGCGGCGTCAGTAAAAATGAAGGCGTGGTCAAAGCATTTGCGGACGCCCTCGGGGAAGAGATTATTGTCGATGAAAACGGGCACCTGATGGGCTGTTACGGCGCCGCCATCCTCGCACAGGGCTGCGGCGTGGAAAAACCGTTCTCTTTCGATGTAGCGGAGACGGATTTCCTCACCCGCGAGGTAACCTGCCCCAACTGCGCGAACCACTGCGAGGTAATCTGCGTGTACCGCGAGGGGGAGCTGATCGACGCCTGGGGAAACCGCTGCGAGCGGGGCGAAGTGCGGCAGGGGTAAACTACTGTACATCGAACGGGTTTGCTGTGCCGAAAATTATATTACTCCAGAAATAACGGCGTCGAAAAGTACCGCTCTGCCGTATCCGGCAGCACTGTGACCACCGTCTTCCCCTCGCCCAGCTTCTCCGCCAGCTTCAGCGCTGCGGCAACATTCGTCCCGCTGGAGATGCCGCACATGATGCCCTCCTTACGAGCCAGGTCTTTCGCTGTCCCGATGGCCTCCTCATCCGAAACGATATAAATGTCATCGTAGATCTGCTGATTCAGAATCTCCGGAATCACGCCATCCCCGATTCCCATCTGCAGATGTGTACCGATATCGCCGCCCGCCAGAATGGCCGCGTTCTGAGGCTCCACGGCCCAGATCTCAATATCGGGATTCTACGCTTTTAAGACTTCCCCGATTCCGGTAATCGTCCCGCCGGTACCGATACCGGAGCAGAACCCGTCAATCGGTCCCGCAACCTGCTCCAGAATCTCCAGCCCCGTGTGGTGGCGGTGTGCCGTCGGATTCGCCGGATTCTCAAACTGCTGGGGCACGTAGACATTCTCATCCTCTTTTGCCATACGGAGCGCTGTCTGAAGACATTCCTCGATACACTCACCGATATTCCCGGCATCGTGAATCAGAATTACCTCCGCGCCGTAATGGCGCACCAGCTTGCGCCGCTCCTCGCTGACAGAGTCCGGCATCACAATGATCGTGCGGTAGCCTTTCACCGCCCCCACCAGAGCCAGGCCGATTCCCTGGTTTCCGCTGGTAGGCTCCACAATAATCGTATTTTCATGGATCTTTCCCTGACGTTCTGCCTCCTCGATCATATTCAAGGCCGTCCAGGTCTTGATCGAACCGCCCACATTCAGTCCTTCAAATTTCACAAAAATCTGCGCGTTTCCCGGCTTATTCATTTTATTCAGGCGAACCATGGGCGTATGGCCCACCGCCTGTAAGATATTATCATAAATCATGCTTTTCTCCGCTCATTCCTTACTATAATACCGCATCAAACATAGTTACTTTACAGCATTCAAATTCATTTTTCAAGAGCTTTTATTCTCCCGCATTTTATACCCGACACCACACGATCAGGGCCGGTTCAAAAATTCTCTGCTTAAACAGCGCGGATTTTTCTATGATAGCCGTTCATTCTGAAAGACCTGAATCGTCTCCCGTGCCGGAGCCACCGCTCGAACCGGTATCACTGCCTGATCCGGAACCACTATCTGATCCGGAATCATCGCCCGAAGAGGTCCTCCGCTGCTCTCCGATGAAGAGTCTGAACTCGAACTCCCGGAACTGCCGCTGCCGGAAGAACTTCCATTCGAAGATGAACTGGTGCTGGAAGCTTTGCTCGAACCAGATGTCGAACTGGCAGAAGAACTGCCTGATCCGGATGACGTACCGCTTTGAGAAGAACTACCCGATCCGGATGATGTACCGCTTCCGGAAGAACTGCCGGTTCCGGACGACGTACCGCTTCGGGAGGAATTGCTCGAGTCAGAAGAAGAACTTCCCGAGCCGGAAGCATCATTCCCGGACCGGTCCGCGCTGGCCTCCCCCGAATCCTCTTCATCAGCATCTGTTTCTTCCGAAGTCTCAGTCTCATCCGCGGACAGATCCTCCACCTGTCCGTCAATCACTATCTCTTCGCTGTCATTACCGGAAAGATTTCCCTCATTTACATCTGCTTCTTCCACATATGAGGACGATAGATCCGAATCAGAATCATTCGAGTCATGCGTAAATAGCCACAGCGCTACAACCAGAAAGAAAGCAATCAGAATCGCACATATAATCATCAGGCGATTGAGAATCTTTTCTGAATTCCCGTTTTTTATCTTAGCAAAAATTTTTTTCATTCTTTATTGTACTCCTCCCAGCTGCAAAGAGCGCATTCCTGTAATCCCGATTCCCATTGCAGTTCCTATTCGCGCCCATGGAAAACTCCCCTTCCGCAAGATCTCTTTCATTATAGCGGAAGAGGGGTTAAAAGTACAGTGTGGATTTTGCCAGATGCGACGTCAACAAAAACTCCCAAAAAACGGCCGCCTCACATCGGAAACAGCCGTTACTCTCTCAACATTAATCTGATAAACTTAATTTACAGATCAGATCCCGGATGCGGTCCG
>JAJBTR010000296.1 GCA_020860745.1 Lachnospiraceae bacterium
TGTGTTCGTCGAGGCTGATTGTTTAATCTTGAGGAGATAGTTTTTTGTGTAATGTGTAAAATCTTTGTTGCGTATTATATCAATGTTGTAAGGGGTATGTAATGAAATGATAGAGATAGTAAAAGCTATTTTGTTTGGTATTGTCGAGGGTATCACGGAGTGGCTGCCGATCAGCAGTACCGGTCACATGATTCTGCTCGATGAGTTTGTGACGCTGAATGTGAGCGAGGAGTTCTGGGATCTTTTTCTGGTGGTGATCCAGCTGGGGGCGATTCTGGCGGTGATCGTAGTATATTTTAAGGATCTGATTCCGCTGAGGCGTTATCACGGAATCCGCCTGGACGGCGCCAAGTGCAGGATGTGGCTGAAGATTATCGTGGCTTCCATACCGGCGGGGATTGTGGGTGTTCTCTGGGATGATATTTTCACCGCTTTGTTTTACAATTTTTACACGGTGGCGATTATGCTGATCCTGGTCGGCATCGTGTTTATCGTGGTGGAGAACCGAAGCCGCGGAAGACATATCGCGGTGGATTCCAGCGATGATATTTCCTACGGGCAGGCGTTTCTGATCGGCGTGTTTCAGATGATCGAGGCGGTGTTCCCGGGGACGTCGCGCTCCGGTTCCACGATTATCGGTTCGCTGATGCTGGGAATCTCCCCGACGACGGCGGCGCAGTTTACATTCTTCCTGGCGATTCCGGCGATGGTCGGTGGAAGCGCGATCAAGTTGTTAAAATATGACGGCGTTTTTATGGCAGATGAACTTCTGCTGCTGGCGGTTGGGATGGCTGTGGCGTTCCTGGTGTCGATTGTGGCGATTAAGTTCCTGATGTCCTATATCCGGAAGCATGATTTCAAGGTGTTTGGCTGGTACCGCATCGTACTGGGCGCGGTGGTGCTGGTTTACTTTCTGGTGAGATGAAAAAATGGCTTTGGATTGCAGTTAATGGTATTATGATTTGTGGAATTATAATTGTCTGTGTGTCTTACAGATTTGGATGGTTTTCGCAGATGTAAATTTGTAAGTTTATCTATATGGGGAAAAGATAGAGATGGCGCTTACCTTTATTTACGGCAATTCCGGCAACGGAAAATCAGAATATATCTATCACAAAGTCGCTGATATGGCGGAGCGTGCGCCGTATCAGCACTTTTTCATTGTGGTTCCGGAGCAGTTTACCTTAAAGACGCAGCGGCGTCTGGTGGATTGTTCGCCGCATCATGTGATCATGAATGTCGATGTGGTCAGTTTTGAACGCCTGGCCTACCGGGTGTTTGATGAGTTGGGGATTCATCATACGGTGATGGAGGAGACAGGGAAAAGCCTGGTGCTGCGGCGGATTGTGGAGGAGAATGAGGACAAGCTGACGATTCTGAAGGGAAATCTGACGAAGATGGGCTACATCGGCGAGCTGAAGTCTGTGATTTCTGAACTGATGCAGTATGGAATTACCACGGGAGACCTGGAGGATTTCCTGCAGGAGTTGCAAGAGGATTCCGCGCTTTCGTTTAAGCTTCGGGACATTTTACATATATACCGTGCTTTTGAGGACTATTTGCGGGATGATTATGTGACGGCGGAGAAAGTGCTGGAAGTGCTGATGGATGTGGCAGAGGATTCGGCACTTTTAAAGGATTCTGTGATCGTCTTTGACGGGTATACCGGTTTCACGCCGGTACAGAAGAATCTGGTGCGGCGGCTGATGTGTCTGGGTTCCGATCTTTACGTTACGGTGACGCTGGATGTGCGGGAGCCCTTGTTCCGGGGAATCCGAATGTCTAAAAGTGGAAGTGATGCGCCGGATATTCAGAATTCTGCGAATGTGCTTCGGGGCAGCCGTAAAGAAGAAAATATGGTACGTGACAGTCGTTCTGTAAGTCTCGTCGGCAGAAATCCGCAGATGCAGGAACTTTTTTATATGAGCCATAAGATGGTAAATGTTCTCGTGGCGGCGGCTTATGACGCGTCGTTTCTGATTGCCGAGCCAATCCGGATTGAGATGCATGAAAAAAGCCGGTTTGCGAAGAATCCGGTGCTTGCTCATCTGGAGCAGAATCTGTTTCGCCTGCGCGGTACCGCCTATGAGGAAGAATGCGGCGGACGTCTGCAGTTTTATTCCATCTCTTCTCCCAGGGAGGAGCTTTCGTTCGCGGCAGCGAAGATTTCTTCCCTCGTGCGGGAGCAGGGGTATCATTATCGGGATTTTGCCATCGTCAGCGGCAATGTAGAGTGCTATGAAAACTATGCGGATACCGTTTTTTCTCTGTATGATATTCCTTATTTTGCAGATAAAAAGCAGTCGATTCTCTATCATCCGCTGATTGAACTGATCCGTGCTGTTCTGGAGATGGCGGAGAATAATTACAGTTATGAGAGTGTGTTTCGTTATTTGCGGACGGGCCTTGCCGGATTTCGCGGAGAGGAGACGGATCTTCTGGAAAATTACTGTATTGAGAAGGGAATCCGGGGAATTTCCCGGTGGAAAAAGCGGTTTCTTAAGCCGTTTGCCCGCCATGGCAGAGTGCAGGAGGATGCGGAGCAGTCGCAGGCGGAACTGGAGGCGTTAAACAGACTGCGGGAGCGCCTGCTGGAGCAGACAGAGACGATGATCCTCGTTTTGAAGAAAAAGGAGGCATCGGTCCGGGAGCGGACGGAAGCGCTCTATGCCTTTTTGCGCAATCTCTCGGTGGAGGAACAGCTGCGGGAAAAGCAGGAGGCGTTTGAAGAAAGCGGAGAGGAGCTGCAGGCTTCCGCTTACCGGCAGATTTATAAAATTGTGATTGACCTTTTTGACAAGATGGTCGACCTGCTTGGAGAGGAGAGACTTTCCGCGGCGGATTACGCGGATGTGCTGGAGGCCGGATTTTCCGCCGCAAAGGTCGGATCCATTCCGCAGGGGAATGACTGCGTCATCCTGGGTGATATTGAGCGGACCCGCCTGGACGGTGTGAAGATTCTCTTTTTCCTGGGGGTGAACGATGGTCTGATACCGAAAAAAGCAGGCCGTCAGAGCATTTTATCCCAGTATGACCGCGAAGTGATGGAGTCTCACCGGATGGAACTGACGCCGGGAGAGCGGGAGCAGATGTTTTTGCAGCGTTTTTATCTTTATCTCAATCTGACCAAACCGTCGGACGCGCTTTATCTGACCTACGCAAGAATGGATGGGGAGGGAAAAGCGGTGCGCCCGTCTTACCTGATCGGCACGCTGCAGAAGTTATTTCCGGAAGCAGAGCTGCGTGAAATCGAAGCGGAGACGTTTCTGCCCGTTGTGACCGCGAAGAGCAGCGTGGAGTCCTGGCTGAAAGGACTGACGCTGGCGGAGGAGGAATTGAGGCGGCGGGAAAGAGATATAAAAGAAGAGGAGAAAAACCGGCAGGAGCAGGCACTTCGGCGAGATGAAGCGGAGTTTACGGAAAATGCAATCGCATGGAAGGCTCTCCATCACTGGTACATGAGTCGGGAAGAGTGGGCGCCGCGCATCCAAAGCATGATGGATGCTCATTTTATGACATACAACGGAGAGTATCTGGAGGCGGACCTGGCGCGTTTGTTGTACGGCACGGTTCTGGTTAATTCTGTCACCCGGCTGGAGCTGTTTGCGCGGTGCGCTTTTGCACATTTCCTGGAATACGGACTGAAGTTGGCGGACCGGAAAGAGTTTACCTTTGAGAGCCTGGATATGGGGACGATGTTCCACACGATTCTGCAGAAATACTGCATCCGTCTGGAAAAATCCTGCGGATGGGAGGACGTGACAGAATCACAGCAGGAGGATTTGTTGAAAGAAGCGATGGAGGAAGCTGTGCTGGAGATGCCAAACGAATCGCTTCTGGAATCCTCCCGCAACGCCTATGTTCTGGAGCGGATCTACCGTATTATGAAGCGGAGTATCTGGGCGATCCATGAACAGATGAAGCGCGGTGATTTCCGCCCCGGAGGCTACGAGATGGAGTTTTCTCATGCTGACCGGCTGACGCCGGAATCGCTGATGCGGACGGTGGGCAGTGTGGACCGTGTGGATCTCTATGAAAAAGATGACCGGATCTATGTGAAAGTCGTGGATTACAAGTCGGGCAATACAAAGTTTCAACTGCTTTCGCTCTATTATGGGAAACAGCTTCAGCTGGTGCTTTATCTCAGTGCGGCGATGAAAAAGCTGCAAAAAGACTATCCGGATAAGGAGATTGTGCCAGCGGGCATTCTGTATTATCATCTGGATGACCCTATGGTGGAGGCGGAGGCCGCACAGCCGGAGGAGATTGCGGATAAAATTCTCGCGCAGATGAAGCCGAACGGCCTGATAAACCGTGAGCCGGATGTTTATCTGCATATGGACCGGGAACTTTTGCAGCATAAGAAGTCGGATGTAATACCGGTGGCGCTGAAAAAAGATTTGACGCTCAGCAAGACCGGGACATCGGCAGCCTCGACGGAGGATTTCAAATTATTGACGGACTATGTGGGTTGGTGCATGGAGGACGAGGGCAGACAGATGATAGAGGGAGATATCAATGTGCGGCCGTATCGTCTGGGGGATAAGACCGGGTGCGATTACTGCGCGTACCGGGGCGTCTGCGGATTTGACCCGAAGGTGGGCGGTTATGAGTATAAGAGAGAAGAGTTCCTGAAGGATGAGGAAGTCTGGGAGCGGCTGTGGGAGAATCGTTGAGCTATAGTTTTTTATTTCATAGGAAAGACCTTGTTTTTGTAAAGTGCTAAAGTGTTGGCTTTCCTATGAAACAAAAACACTCCGTGAGGATGCACAGCAGCTGTGCACGCTTGTTCACTAAGCTCGCAGTGCTCGCTAAGTGAGCCAATGCGTCGCGGATAGGAATATTTTGCTACGCAACCGCTCGCGCGCGAAGTGCCGCAAGGCGACACTTTTCTATATCAGTAGAAAAGAATTTTGAGTTGCTGCGGCACTGCGGTCACAGATGCTATATGAGATGGATTTTGTCATGATAATTGGAATTATGTAAAAATGAAAAGGAAGCGTGAATCTGTAATGTCAGAAACAGGAAATGACAGTTTACATCAAATAAATAAGAGGAGCCAGGCGGAAAAATCTGAAGTAAGGTGGACTCCCGAACAACAGCAGGTGATCAGCTTGAGAGACCGGAGTATGCTGGTCTCCGCGGCGGCCGGTTCCGGCAAAACGGCGGTGCTGGTGCAGAGGATTATCTCGATGATCACAGACCCGGCGCACCCGGTGGATGTGGATGAACTGCTGGTCGTAACATTTACCAACGCGGCGGCGGCGGAGATGCGGGAGCGGGTGCTTCGGGCCATCGAGGCGGCGGCGGAGCAGGATCCGGCGGACGCACATCTGCAGCGGCAGATTTCTCTGATTCACAATGCGCAGATTACGACGATTGACAGCTTTTGCAAATCAGTCCTGCAGAATCATTTTCACCGTATCAATCTGGAACCGGGTTTCCGGATTGCGGATGAGGGAGAACTGAAGCTTCTGAGGGAGGATGTCTGTGATCAGGTGCTGGAGCGGTTTTATGAGGAGAAAGATCCCGGTTTTTTGAAATTTGCGGATAGTTATGCCGGCCCGAAAAACGATAGCAGGATCCGGGAGATGATGCTTCGCCTTTACGATTTTTCCCAGAGTTATCCCTGGCCCGGGGAGTGGCTTGATGCCTGCGCGGGGCAGTATCAGGCGGATACGGCGGAAGAGCTGGAAGAGAAAAAGTGGGTGAAGGATTTTCTCACTTATTTACAGGTCAGACTGGAGGAAATGGTTGAACAGTACCGGGAGGTTTACCGGCTGACGCTGGATGAGGACGGGCCGCAGCATTATGAGGGTGTGGTGCGGGACGATCTGCGTCAGCTGGAAAGGCTGCTGGCTGCCGTGAGACAGAATATTTCGAAAGAAACAGAATTCGGCAAGATGACTTTGTCGAGTGATAAGTCGGAAACAGAAAAACGGTTTGATATGTCTGAAGAAGTGATTGTGACAGGAGAATCTGAGGCGCAGGGGGGCAGTGCTGAGAAATGGTCAGCGGGTACTTCGCGCCTGTTCCGCTGGCAGAATGCGCTGCAGACCATAAAGCTTAAATCTTTGCCGGGGGGCGGAAAGTATCGTGGCAGCGAGGAAAAAAGGTCTGCGGCAAAGGAGACCCGTGACTGGATGAAGGCACAGATCAATGAGTTCTCGGAAAAATATTTTGCTTCGGATATTCAGGTGCAGCTTGCCGTGATGCAGAAAACCGGGGCGATGGTGCAGACGCTGGTGGATGTGACAAAAGCCTTTTCCACGGCTTTTGCGGAGGAAAAAGCAAAAAAGAATATTCTGGATTTCTCAGATCTGGAGCATATGGCGCTGGAGATTCTGGTGAATCCGGAGACGAAACAGCCCACACAGACGGCGGCGGAGTACAGGGAACAGTTTAAGGAGGTCATGATCGATGAGTATCAGGACAGCAACTATGTCCAGGAAGCGCTGCTGACCGCGGTCTCCGGCATTCAGGAAGGCCGCGAGAATCTGTTTATGGTGGGGGATGTGAAGCAGAGCATTTACAGGTTCCGCCTTGCCAGGCCGGAGCTTTTTATGGAAAAGTATGAGAACTTTTTCACGCAGGAGAGTCGGACGCAGCGGATTGATCTTCACAGAAACTTCCGAAGCCGGAGCGAAGTGATAGATGTTGTCAACGATATTTTCGGACGGATCATGGGAAAAGATCTCGGAAATATTGCGTATGACGCCGATGCGGCTCTTTATCTGGGCGGAAGTTTTGAGGAGTATGCGGATGCTTCCTGTTGCCGGCCGGAGTGCCTGCTGGTGGAGGAGGATCCGGTTGATCGGGACAAACGGGTCACGGAGGCGCGGGTGGTGGCGCAGCGCATCCGCAAACTGGTCAGCAAGGAGGAGATACCGGGAAAGCGATATCGGGATGTGGTCATTTTGCTCCGCTCACTCTCCGGCTGGTCGGAAGCATTTCAGACCGTATTTGAACAGGAGGGAATTCCACTTCTTGTGCCATCCCAGACCGGTTATTTTTCCGCGCAGGAGGTCCAGGTCATTCTTGCGATGCTGCGGGTGCTGGATAATCCCAGCCAGGATGTGCCACTGACGACGGTAATGCGGTCGTTCATCGGCGGTTTTTCGGGGGAGGAGCTTGCAAAAATCCGTGTGTTCGATGAGAAAAGGCCTTTTTATGCCTGCGTCAGAGAACTAGGAGAAAAAGAGGCAATATCGGCTGAGAAATCGGATGTGCCTGTTCATAATAAGAAAAGTACGGAAGATAATATAACATCAGGTATTATGGAATATGGCGAGAAAGCGTCACTAATTTTGTCAGCAGATCGTAGAGAAGCGTTGGACGCAGAGACTCTCGGGGAACAGGTTGGAAAAAAGATTTACAGGGAAGAAGTTAGCGCAGAGACTTACAGGGAACAGATTGCCGCAAATAACCTCACAGAAAATGAGAAGAAAGACGTTGCAGATTCAGCACTCAGAGATAAGGTGAGAAATTTCTGGGCGCTGCTGGACTCTTTCCGCCAACGCGTTCCCTACACGCCGATTCATACCCTGATTCAGCAGATATACGACGAGACCGGCTACCGCGATTATGTGACAGCGATGCCGGCCGGGGAGCAGCGGCGTGCGAACCTGGATATGCTTCTGGAGAAAGCGATCGCATATGAGAAGACCAGCTATCACGGACTGTTTCACTTTATCCGCTATATTGACCGACTGATGAAGTACGAGGTGGATTACGGCGAGGCGGAGACAGTCAGCGAGCAGGAGAACGCGGTGCGGCTGATGACAATCCACAAGAGTAAGGGTCTGGAATTTCCCGTGGTCATTCTCGCCGGTATGGGAAAACAGTTCAACATGCAGGATGAACGCGACAGGATGATTTTTCATCCGGAATATGGGATCGGCCTGAAGTATTTTGACGCGGAGAACAGGACGAAGACCGACACCCTGATCCGTCAGATTTTTTCCATTGAGGCGAAAAAGGAAAATCTGGGGGAGGCACTGCGGATGCTGTATGTGGCGCTGCCCCGGGCAAAAGCGAAGCTGAGGCTGACCGGGATTAAGCCGAAAAAAGAGCAGACAGCCCGCCGCGGCATGGAAAAGTTTGAAAAGCTGGATTTTTCGCTTCGGATGGACGCGAAATGCTACTGGGACTGGGTGCTGCCCGCGCTTTACTCTTATGGGGATCAGTACCCGCTGCAAACGAGTCGTCTGGAAGAACGGCAGGAGAATGAGAGTAACAGACAGCGGGAGACGGCCGGAAGCCGGGATAAGCTGGAGAAAGAATTGCGGCAGGTGGATGAGAACACTTACAGGACTCTTGAGAAGAAGCTTTCCTGGGAATACCCTTATCAGGAAAACGGCGCTTTCAAGCAGAAAGTGTCGGTGTCGGAGATCAAACACCGCGCGATGGAGGAGGCGAGGGAAATCCTGGAGGAAAGCGGGGAACAGAGTCTTTTCCCGGAAGAGATACCGGCGCCGTATCTGCCGAGATTTGTGCAGGCGCTGGTGGAAAACATCGGCGCACTGAAAGGAACTGCGGCACACCGGTTTCTGGAGTGTCTGGATTTTGCCGTGGTGCCGGAGCATTCGGAAAGCGCAGAAGCAGCATATAAGGAATGTGACGGGGAAGGATTTGGAAAGGAATACAGAGCGGAAAATGAAAAGAGTCAGGAATGGAAAATCATGAAATCCTGGCTGGAAGATCAGAAAGAATTTTTTGTCCGCGCGGGACGGATGCGCCTGGAGGAGGCGCAGCTGCTGAACCTGTACCAGATAGGGCATTTCCTCTCCACAGAAATCGCGGGACGAATGTCGCAGGCTGCGCGGCAGGGGCGGCTGACAAAAGAACAACCTTTTGTGATGGATTTGCCGGCCGGACGGGTCTGGAATGAGACGGATTCGGAGGAGTCCGTGCTGGTACAGGGTATCATTGATGTTTTCTGGGAAGAGGAGGACGGGATTGTCCTGCTTGATTATAAGACCGATCGTGTGAGCCGTCCGGAGGAACTGGTGGCGCGGTATCGGGAGCAGCTCCTGCTCTATGCGGAGGCTTTGAACCGGCGTTTTCAGGATAAGAAAGTGAAAGAGGTGCTGATTTACTCTTTTCACCTGGATGAGGTGATTCCTGTTTTCTGATTTCTATTCCGGTTTATCCGGGTTAGGGTTGTAAAGAGATTAAAA
>JAJBTR010000233.1 GCA_020860745.1 Lachnospiraceae bacterium
ACAGCCATCCGCGCTTACCCGCCTTTGTAAATATCTTCCAGATTGCTACAACATCAATGACGTAAATGATAATGACAAACACCCAGAACGCCGGGCCAAAATCCGTAATACTGTAATCGTTTAACATTTTCTCAAATCTCCTTTTTTCCTGTTTTCTCTGCTATTTCTGCCGTATCTGACCGTCTTCTGCTTTTTCACGGTTATCACTGCAAAAAAACCTGTCCATCCGTTTCCCTGACCATCGCCTCTTTTGCTTCCTCAGCTCTTGTCAGTGTGCGGGAGATATTTCGAAATCGCTCTCGCCATACGTGCGATCGGCAGCGTCTGGACCCACACGTGTCCTGGTCCGGTCACTGTGGTGTAGAAGAGACCTTCTCCGCTCAAAAACTTATTTTTCACCCCTTTCACTGCCTGAATATCTATCTTGCAGGTAGCGCTCATCGCCGCCAGGTGCCCGGTCGAGATCACGATCTGTTCTCCCGCCGCAAGCTCGTATTCATTAATATATCCGTCCACCCCCACAAACAGGGTGCCCTGTCCGGGCAGGCGCTGCATGGTAATGCCCTCGCCGCCAAAAAGAGCCGTGCCAACCTTCTTGTGAAGGTAAACGGACAGCTCCACTCCTGACGTAGACGCCAGAAAAGCACTTTTCTGTGCGATCAGTTCTTTCCCGGGTGCGATCTCAAACACGCGAACACAGCCCGGAAATCTGGACGCGAAAGAAACCTTCCCTTTGCCGCCCACCGCAGTGTAACGATCCAGAAACAGAGCCTCCACCGCAAATACATGGCCAACCGCCTTGCCCGCGCCTCCATTTGACTTAGCTTCCAGCTTCATATTCGGCGACATCCAGCACATCGCACCATTTTCGCTGATCATCTCTTCTCCCTCTTCCAGCTCACAATGTACTACCGGAAAAGGTTCTCCCTCAATCTTGTACCTCATGTTTCTCTCCCTTCATTTTCTTTCTTTTGTTTTTATATTATCCCCTGTTCGGGGCTTTTTCCATCTTTTGATATTGCCGTGAATACCGCGTAAGCGACGGAACCATTTGTGCAATTTAACTGCGCCGTCCGTGCAATTTGTATCATCAGATAAGAGAGGTCACAAACATTATCACGCATGCCAGCACAAACAATGCCATCCCTATGTTACAATAAGCCGTCCGGAATCTGCTTCCTTTTGGTATTTCCAGCGGCTCGTTCTCATACAACACGGTCTTACGGGCACGGTTAAACATCACAAGCCCGATGATGGTAGCCGCCACCACCGCAACGATACCGATTACCATCACCAGCGCCATCACCAGCTGTCTGACTGTCATGTCCCCGACGCCATCCGGCAGGCTGACCATGCTCAGCATCACGAATGATTCCATAACTCCAAGAAAATTGATTCCCATATGGAGACCTGCAGAATAGCGCAGTCTGCCGGTTTTCAGATAGATGTATCCGCACAGGAGCCCCATCGCGAACGTATAGAAAAACTGCGACAGGTTTCCATGAGAGAGACCGAACATCAGCGCTGATGTTACGACTGCCAGTTTTCCCCCGTAACAGCTCATTCGGTCAATCAGCAGTTTTCTGAATATCAGTTCTTCAAAGAACGGCCCCACGACGGACATAAACAGGATCTGCAGCCACACAGAAGTGTCCATGGCGTAAGAGCCCAGCGCAGATTCCGTCGAAGTGCCCGCCAGCGCGCCCAGGATGCGCGTGACAAGAATGCCGACGACATTTCCAGCGTTCGTCAGAAAGATAATGATAAAAACCGAACGCACGATCTGCCCGGCTTTGAGTGGAACGCCGTTTTTGCTGCCGGACACTCCCTGACGGGCGGGAACCTTTCGAAAAATCAGCAGGCTGACTGGCAGGGCCACCGCGTACATCGGCACGAGATCAACCAACCACAGCCCCCATGTCGTCGAAGCCAGGTTGGGAAAACCCGGGCAGCCACAACCTGGAGCACCGAGGAAATCGCCAGAAAAGCAAAACATCCGAGTCCAAGCATGGAAAAAACCTTGCGGGCGCGCAGCCGATCCTCTCCTGTAAATACGGATTCTCTTACAGAAGATGGCTGATCGCCGCTTTTGGATCTTTCCCTTCCAGTCTTTCTCACTTTCCCTGCCTCCCATCCTATCGTTGTATTGTGCCGGTCTTCTTTGTATTTCCAAACTTATACTTCTATTTTAGCACATTAATTTCTTCCTGCACGAACCATTGGTGCAATACAAACGAACCATTTGTGTTATTTTGTGACAGTTCCTTACGCCTGCCAGGCTACATCTTCGCAGGATCGAGATCCATCCGGATGCGCGCCGTAAAGACCTCTGCCTGCCTGTCAAAACAGAAACGCGCCTCCCCGCCATACTTTGTCGCCGTATATTCCAGACTGTAAAGCCCGTAACCGCCGCCGTGCCGCCCGCTCACATAAGCCGATGCAGGAAAGAACCCCCCTCCTCCATACAGTACTTTCCGGATGGATATACGGTCTGACAGTAGTTTTCTGTCTGTATGAGCAGCGAAGCGCCGATAACGCCGACTTCCACGGTAATCCAGCGGCTCTCCTCCGCTTCCTCCTGCTCGCAGGCATGGATAGCATTTTCCATCAGATTGCCGAAGAGGACGGTCAGATCTGCCGGGGCAATGGCAACATCCCCGCATTTCGCCCGCACCCTGCAGGAAATGCCCTTATCCGCGGCCATCCCCGCGTAATACTGAAGCAGACCGTTGATCATCTCATTCTTACAGTATTCCTCCGTTTCTCTGTGGCTGACCTGAACTGTAATACCGGAAAGATAGTCTTTCACAGCTTCGTTATCACCCTGCACTGACAGCTCCCACAGGTGATTCAGTAAATGACGTATATCATGGCGCATTTTTTTGCCTGTTCCATATCACGGGTGATGTTTCCGTATTGCAGCTTTTGAATTTCCATAACCCGACGCGCGTCGCTGTCCCGTTTTCGCCGCGCCGACTCTTTAAACAGTGTCCAGTAAAAGATAGCCAGTATCACAGATATCAGCAGCAAAGGTGGAACAATCACCCACCAGTAGACAGCCAGCATCCCCGCCGGTATGCTTGCGTAAATCACAAGGATAACCAGGTAAAGGAAAGTCACCGCCAGCAGCACTCCGAATTCCCTGCGGATGTTCTCTATCTCCATCTCTGCCAGGTATTCCCGCACGCCCCGCCGCATAAGCAGCGCAAACGGTGGAAACATGACCGCCGCCGTTCCCGCAAAAAGCGCCAGGGTCAGAGGCGGGTAAATTTCCGGCAGCAGCCTGTCGCCAGGGAAAAGTGAAAGGGTAAGATTCACCAGAAGATATTGCACGGCTGCGTAAAGCAGCGCCAACACCAGCACAACCAGCTTTTTTACTCTCTCTACCACCCGCAGAACCCGGAAATACAGACACATAAAAATCAGAAGCGCTGCCAGCATATACAAATTGGCGACCAGTGTCTGATATGTATAACGCCGGACATACTCCAATCCTATAGCCAGCGGAAATAAGGCGGAGCTTACCAATGCCAGAATGCCGGCGCCTGCCACAATCCGCCTGCGGGAACATCGAAATGCCCCTTCGCCAAAAGGCATAAGACAAAGAACCATCCCCGCCCCGAACTGGATGAAAAAGCCGACAAAATGCCGGAAAAAGAAACCTGCGGTCATAACGCTTCCTCCCTGTTAATCGCTGTTTTCCTGTTTTAACACAACAATCCGCCCGACATTCCTGCCGGGCGCCTTTACCTTTTTATCACTTTTCACATATAGCAATGATTCAGTTTCTTATAAATAAACAGCCACATCACATCCAGACAAATGACGTGTCTGTATGTACTGTCACGCCGGATTCTCTACAGCAATCCTCCGATGGAAAGGAAGATCGGTGCAAATACCAGGGACACGATGGTCATCAGCTTGATCAGGATGTTGATGGAAGGTCCCGAGGTATCCTTGAACGGATCGCCGACAGTGTCGCCGACAACAGCCGCCTTGTGGGGCTCGCTGCCCTTGCCGCCGTGGTGGCCGCTCTCGATGTACTTCTTCGCGTTGTCCCAGGCACCACCGGAGTTCGCCATGAAGATGGCCATCATAACGCCAGTAACAAGGGCGCCTGCCAGCAATCCGCCGAGAGCCGCCGGTCCCAGGAGGATACCGACGATAATCGGAACAACAATCGCGATCACACCGGGAACAATCATTTCCTTTAAGGATGCCTGCGTGGAAATGCCGATGCAGGTCTTGTAATCCGGCTTGCTTGTCCCCTCCAGGATGCCCGGATCCGCCCGGAACTGTCTGCGGACTTCCTCAATCATCTTGTAGGCAGCCTTGGAAACCGCTTCCATCGTGATGGCAGAGAACAGGAACGGCAGCATCGCGCCGATAAACAGTCCGACGATAACAGTCGGAACCAGCAGATCGATGGAGGAAAGCTCCACCGCCTCCGCATAAGAAACGAAGAGGGACAGCGCTGTCAGAGCCGCGGAACCGATGGCAAAACCTTTGCCGATAGCCGCCGTGGTATTTCCGACAGAGTCCAGAGAATCAGTAATCTCACGGACACTCTCATCCAGTCCGGACATCTCGGCGATACCGCCCGCATTGTCCGCGATGGGACCATACGCATCCACCGCAACCGTACTGCCAGTCGTGGCAAGCATACCGACCGCCGCAAGGGCAATGCCGTACACACCGCTGAACTGGTAAGCGACAAAGATACCTACCGCAATCAGGACGATCGGCCAGGTGCAGGAATTCATACCAACCGCAAGACCGCTGATAATATTCGTCGCGGACCCGGTCTCGGACTGCTCCGCAATCTTCTGTACCGGTTTATGCTTATCCGAAGTGTAATACTCTGTGATACGTCCGATCAGGATACCGACCAGCAGACCGGCAATAATCGCGCCGCAGGGCTTAAAGGAGCCAAGCATCGGCTTGCTGAGGACGATAGCAAGGACGATCGTGATAATGTCCGCCACATTGCTTCCCGTATTCAGCGCTTTCTGCGGATCTCCGCCGTCCTTTCCGCGGACAAAAAAGATACCGATAATAGAAGCAATAATTCCAACCGCGGCAAGTACCAGCGGGTACAAAGCGCCGCCGATCTGCCCGAGTGATCCGGAAACGCCGGATGCAATCAGACCCAGCGTGATCGCGGAAATCACCGAACCCACATAAGACTCAAAAAGGTCAGCCCCCATGCCGGCGACGTCGCCTACGTTATCACCTACGTTATCCGCGATAACCGCAGGGTTTCTCGGATCATCCTCCGGAATGCCCGCCTCAACCTTACCGACCAGGTCAGCGCCAACATCAGCGGCTTTTGTATAAATACCGCCGCCCACACGGGCAAACAGCGCAACAGAAGAAGCGCCGAGTGAAAAGCCGAACAAAATAGAGGAATTGCCGGTAATCAGATAAATCAGGCTCACGCCCAGCAATCCGAGACCGACCACGCAAAGTCCCATCACGGCTCCGCCGCGGAACGCGATCGGAAGCGCTGCGGACATGCCCTTTTCCTTCGCGGCATTTGCCGTCCGGACATTCGCCCTGGTCGCCACGCTCATGCCGAAATATCCGGCCAGAATCGAGAAAAACGCGCCGATCACAAAGCATACCGCCGTAGGCCAGCCGATGGCAAATCCTACCACAACAAAAACTACAACAATGAAAATAATCAGAATCTTGTATTCTGAAAACAGGAAAGCCTGCGCGCCCTCATGGATTGCCGCAGAAATCTCCTTCATCCGATCCGTGCCCTCCGGCTGCTTTTTCACATTCGCAGCCAGCCCCAGAGCAACCAGCAGGGCAACCACGGCAATGACCGGAATAATCAGTGTCCAGGTTATCATTTTTTACTACCTCCCGTATACATAAATCTAAAATTTATAGTACCATATGCACAACAGGAAAGTCAACACTCGTTAATTACTTATCAAAGATTGACAATGGTTACCTTGCACATTTATACTGCAGTTCTTCCCATCTCTTATCCACTTCCTCCTGAAACTGAACGATCAGATCTTCATTCCCCGGCTTAAAGAGATGCTTAAACCGCCCCTGCTCCCGGAGGAAATCCTCGATGGGCAGCTTTTTCTTCGGCTCATAGGTCAGTCTCCACTTGCCGTGTTCCACCTCAAACATGGGCCAGTAGCAGGTTTCCACCGCCAGCTTGCAGATTTTCATGATATCCGCTGTCTCGTAGCGCCAGCCGCGGGGACAGGGCGTCAGGATATTCAGGAAAGATGCCCCCTCTGTATAGATGGCTTTCTCTGCTTTTTTGTGAATATCAGAGAAATTGCCGATCATGGTGGTTTGTCCCACATAGGCTACATTGTGCTCCGCGATGATGGAAGCCAGATCCTTCCGGCTCTGCATCTTTCCGTTGGACTGGGAGCCCACCGGCGTGGTGGTGGTATCCGCAAACCGCGGCGTCGCGGAAGAACGCTGGATACCGGTGTTCATATAAGCGCCGTTATCATAGCAGACATAGACCATATCATGTCCGCGCTCCATCGCGCCGGAGAGAGACTGAAAACCGATGTCATACGTACCGCCGTCTCCGCCGAATGTGATAAACTTAAAGGTCTAATCTTCCGGCAGGCGTCCGCGCTTCTTAAGTGCACGGTAAGCTGTCTCCACACCGCTTAAGGTCGCGCCGGCATTTTCAAACGTATTGTGAATGTAGCTGTCCTCCCAGGATGTGTAGGGGCACATAAAGGAGGAAACCTCCAGGCACCCGGTTGCGTTTCCGATCACCGCCTGATCTCCCTCATGAAGCGCCCGAAGCACCGCACGGACCGCGATGGTCGCACCGCAGCCGGCGCACATCCTGTGTCCCGGAGCAAGACGTTCCGGCTTGCTCATAACCTGTTTAAAATTATATTTTTCAGCCATTTCCGAAACCTCCTACTTCCTTAATCCGATATACTGATACTGCTCGATTTCTTTGCCGGTAGAGATAGATTCCTCCATCGCTGCAAACACTTCCTTCGCCTCATCCGTCGTAAAATCACGTCCGCCGAGACCATAAATGTAGTTCGTCGTATTGATATAAATCTTGCTGCGGTACAACCCTGCAGTCACCTCCGCACCCAACGGTCCGCCGTGACCGTTGTAGCTCTCGCAGCGGTCCATAATCGCGACAGCCTTACAGCCTTTCAGTGCCTGCGCAATCTCCTCCGCCGGGAACGGACGGAACACGCGAAGTTTTAAAACGCCGACTTTTTTTCCTTCCTCCCGCAGCTCGTCCGCTGCCTGCTTTGCAGTGCCGGCCGCAGAACCGATCAGCAGCATGATGTAATCCGCATCCTCCGTTCTGTACTCTTCAAACAGCCCATACTCTCTGCCGGAGATCTGCCCATATTCTTTCGCTACATCCAGAATCACCTGCTTGGCGTTCTCCAGAGCGATGAGCTGGTTTTTCCGTCCCTCCATCACATAATTGGAAACGGAGTAAGGTCCCACGGAAACCGGCTTGCCCGGATTTAACATATATTCTTCCGGCTCATACTCGCCGACAAATGCTTTCACCGGCTCGTCCTCCATCAGCTCGATATTCTCCACCGCGTGGCTGGTGATAAAACCATCCTGGCAGATCATAATCGGCAGACGGACGTCCTTATGCTCCGCGATACGGTAAGCCTGCAGCATGTTGTCATAAACTTCCTGATTATTTTCCGCATAAATCTGAATCCATCCGGTGTCCCGGGCGCCCATGCCGTCCGTGTGGTCACAGTTGATATTGATCGGACCGGATAATGTACGGTTCACCAGCGCCAATGTGATCGGCATCCGGTTGGAAGCCGCCAGCAGCAGTTCCTCCCACATCAGAGCCAGACCTGCGGAGGAAGTCGCAGTCAGGGTACGCGCCCCCGCCGCCTCAGACCCGATGCTGGCACTCATGGCAGAGTGCTCACTCTCCACCGGGATAAACTCGGTATCGATCTCTCCGTTCGCAATGTAAGTCGAAACCATCTGCGGAATCTCCGTGGACGGCGTAATGGGAAACGCCGGCATCACATCCGGGTTAATCTGTCTGATTGCGTAGGCAACAGCCTCATTGCCCGACATTCTCTCTTTGATCGCCATTATTCCACACCCTCCTTCATCACAATCGCCCCGAACGGGCAGACCGCCGCGCAGATTCCGCAGCCCTTGCAGTGATCCAGGTCAAAAGGAAGCCGCTTCCCGTCCTTTACCGGAATGCTGCTGTCCGGACATACCGGCGTGCACAGCAGACACTGCTTGCACTTATCCTCCAGATAAACCGGAGTATTGTTTCTCCACTCGCCGGTCTTAAACAGCTTCGACGTGCCCGCGGCAAAAATCTGCATGCCCTCGGTCATGCCGGTGTGGGGAGTTTTTTCATTGATTTTCGTGATATCTGTTCTCATTCTACTCTCCTCCCTGCTGCGCCAGCGCGTCAAAAGTCATCTGCAGTGCCTGCATATTCCCGTCAATCACTTCCGGTTTCTTCGCAAACTTGTGCTGGTAGGAGCTGCGCATCTCATTCATAAAAACATCCTGCGGCATCACTTTCGTCACCGCAACCACCGCCGCCAGCATCGGTGAGTTGGGGAAATACTTTCCCAGCGCTTCCTCGGAAATCTTCCTGGCGTCAATCGTATAGACCCTGCCCTCGTAGCCGTTTAACTGAGGCTTAATCTCCTCCGGCGTCTTCGACGTATTGACAATGATAGCGCCTTCCTTCTTCAATCCGGCCGTGACATCCACCGTATGCAGAAGCGTCTCATCCACAACCGCCACAAAATCCGGGTCATAGATATTCGAGTGGACGCGGATCACATCCTCACTGATGCGATTAAACGCCGTGATCGGCGCGCCCATCCGCTCCGGACCGTATTCCGGAAAACCCTGTACATGCTTTCCGGTCTGAAACGCGACATCCGCCAGCAGCAGCGCCGCAGTCTTGGCACCCTGGCCGCCCCGGCCGTGCCATCTGATCTCAATTCCGTTTTTCACTTTATCTCTCTCCTCATATGAAAATATGGAATCGGGCCTGAAATTTTTCACAGGGACTACTCAGAAAGCCTCCCGGAAAATAAAAGTATATTTCCGCCCGAAAATTGTAAAAACAATATACGAAGAATCCGCATATTTGAATAGTAT
>JAJBTR010000310.1 GCA_020860745.1 Lachnospiraceae bacterium
ATCTTATATTTTGATTTTCTTTATTTTCGTGTTTTTCGCGTTATTTGTTGCTAGATTTTTAGCATTATTTCTTTATTCTTGTGTATTCCTTGTGCTGAGTTGCCCGAATTTTCACTGTATCTTTTGATAGTTGTGCAATCAGAGTATTGCAATACATGATTTTTTGATTATTTTCGTAATAATTGTGTAACCATCCATGATACTGCGTTCGCACATTACCAATTTACACAGATTTTTCACAGAAACTACATACTTGAGAAATCTTTTTTGGATATGATTCTAAAATACGGGAATGAATCCTGTATCATATATGATTTGAAGTTTATAATTCAGTAGAAAGGAAACCGGGATATGAAAAAAAGATATTTAGCCCTTCTGATGGGCGTGGTTGTGGGAGCTTCCCTGCTTGTCGGCTGCGGCACGAGCACGGAACAGAGTTCGGAAACTTCCACAGAAGATGAAACAGCGGAGAAGGTTTACGGTGAGATTACTGCGATTGGGGATAACAGCTTCACTCTGGACTCCGGTATCGGCAATGCGATTGAGGTGACGGTAGACGACGACACAGAGATTACTTCGCAGGTTTCCGCCGGTGGCATGGGCGGCATGCAGGGCGGCGGAGATATGGAGATGCCGTCGGATAGCGGAGACGGTGAAGAAGGTGAAAGCACGGGTAGTGATGGAAGCGCACCGGAGATGCCGGATGGCGAGAGCGGCGGAAGCGCGCCGGAGATACCGGATGGCGAGAGTGACGGAAGCGCCTCGGAAACATCGGATCGCGGCAGTGCTCCGGAGATGCCGGAAGGAGAGAACGGAGCAGGCGGGGATAGTGTTCCGGAGATGCCGGGCGGCAGCGGTGCATCAGGTGAAACAGAGAGTGGCAGCAGTGCAGTAAGTGCGAACACGCTGAGCACTGCGGATACAGATAATTCCGATGAAGACAGCGGTGGCTCCGGGGATACAGACGCGGCAGACAGCGCGGATGATGCAGACGGAGATAGTGGAAGTGCTCCCGGCGGCGACGGAGGAGAAGGCGCAGATGGTGAGATGCCCTCCGGAGATATGCCTTCTGATGATATGGGAGATATGTCGTCAGAAGGCATGGGCGATATGAGTTCCGCGGGCACCACGGAAATTGAGTTTGAGGATCTTGCGGTGGGAGATGTTGTCGCTGTGTCTTATGACTCTGACGGAGATGTCGTCACTATTCTGGTGCTGTATTCCGAGTCGTCTTCGGAGACGGATGCTTCCGGCGACATGGGCGGCTCCGCGGATTCCTCGGCTGCGGACATCAGTTACACGGCGGTGAATGAATATTCTGAGGATACAACAGTGGATGGAGAGACCATCACCTCCACAGGTACGGATGAAAATGCGGCGCTGATTACAAACGGAGCGAGTGTAACCATTACAGGCAGCAGTGTGAGCCGGGATTCTTCCGACAGCACCGGCGGGGATAATTCCAGCTTTTACGGCGTCGGCGCGGCGATTCTGACCACGGAGGGAACGACTTATATCAGTGATACGACAGTGGAGACCGACGCAGCAGGCGGCGCGGGCGTTTTTGCCTACGGCGACGGCGTTGTCTATGTGGCGGATTCCACGATTACGACGCAGCAGGATACCTCCGGTGGTATCCACGCGGCGGGCGGCGGCACGCTGTACGCCTGGGATCTGACGGTTGAGACAAACGGCGAGTCTGCGGCGGCGATCCGGAGTGACCGGGGCGGCGGCACTATGGTGGTGGACGGCGGTACGTACACTTCGAATGGAACGGGTTCACCGGCGGTCTACTGTACCGCAGATATAGCGGTAAATGATGCGGAACTGACCGCCACTTCCTCCGAGGCGGTCTGCATCGAGGGACTCAATACCCTGCGCCTGTTTGACTGTGATCTGACCGGAAGCATGCAGGACGACAGCCAGAATGATTGCACCTGGAATGTGATTCTTTACCAGAGTATGTCCGGAGATTCCGAGGTGGGCAACAGTATTTTTGAGATGTCCGGCGGTTCCCTGACCGCGGAAAACGGAGGAATGTTCTACACCACCAACACGGAATCCACGTTTACTCTGTATGATGTGGATATCACGTATGCCGAAGAAAATGATTTCTTTCTCCAGTGCACCGGAAATAGCAATGAGCGCGGATGGGGAACCAGCGGCGCCAACGGAGCTGATTGCCTGTTTACTGCCATTAGCCAGGAGATGGAGGGCGACATTATCTGGGACAGCATCAGCCAGCTGGATTTCTATATGACGGATGGCAGCACGCTGACCGGCGCGGTGGTGAATGACGAGACCTGGGCCGGGGACGGCGGAGACGGATACTGCAACCTTTATATTGAGGAAGGCTCTGCCTGGGTTGTGACCGGCGACAGTGTTCTGAGTTCTTTGCAGAACGAGGGAAGTATTGTGGACGCATCCGGCAATACCGTAAGTATTGTCGGCAGCGACGGAACCGTCTATGTGGAGGGAAGCAGCGAGTATACGATTACGGTGGAATCCTATGAGACTACGGCGGATCTGTCCGGCGCATCCACGATTTCCGTGTGGAGTGACTATGAGGTGGAGCGGCCGAAAAATGTTGGAATTATATACTAATCTCAGTGAGTGGAGGCCAGATAGGAAACATCTGGCC
Source organism: Lachnospiraceae bacterium (assembly GCA_020860745.1). Lineage (GTDB taxonomy): Bacteria > Bacillota > Clostridia > Lachnospirales > Lachnospiraceae > Eubacterium_I. The sequence continues at coordinate 2,642 of JAJBTR010000310.1, forward strand.
TTTTTCTGTATTGTTTCGGTGTAAATCGGATATAAAGACCTGGAAGCATCGGGTAACCTGTTTGATTCATAGTGATGCTGGCGATTTTGCGCATCATTCAGCACAATCTGTACATATTATTTCACGATAGTTTCTAAGGCTTATTTAGAATGATAAATTAATATGGTGACGGTGCCATCTTCATTGTAGCTCACCGCCTCAATAAGAATAGATTCCTGCACTTCGTCATATTCATAATCCAGCACTTCAAATAAATCTGTGATGCCGTTTGTATAGGCTGTCTGGGTGAGGGAGCGGACCTCACGGTCTATATAATGCTCCTCTCCGTCTGCTTCGTAGGAAAAGTGGATGACGTGGTCAGCATCCGGCGTGAGTGTTTTGCGCTGCAGCAGAGCGGCATGCTCTTCCAGATATTCCTGTGTCATGGAGCATGTCTCCAGGTAGGCCAGCATCATTTTCATTTCCTCGTTTTCTATGTCGGAAAGATAGACTTCGGCGTAGGTTTCTGCCGTCTGGTTTTCTGCCCATTGTATGATGGCATCTGCCTTCTCCGGATCTGCTTTTGATTCGTCGAGCGGAAGCTCAAAGAGTGCATTGAGACCGTCATAGTCGGGGTTCTGTGTGATTTCGCCGGTTTCGTCATCGAAGAGGAATGCCTGTACCCGCTCTGTATAGCGGTACTGTGTTACGCCGAGATATACCCCGGTGTCGGCAAAACATTCCAGATTTGCGGTTTCAACTGCCTCGTACATTACATCATTTTCCATAAAGCAGGAGGAACTTCCGCCCAGGGCGAAATAGTTGTAAGTCAGGGGGTCATAGCCGCGAATATAGGGGGAGACGACGATGTCGTTTTCCCAGTTTGCAACGTTGGAGCCGTCTTCGTAATTTGCATTGTGTTCGATAGCTACAATGATGTAGCTGTTGTCTGTCGGCACATCGATATAGTCTGTCAGTTCTTTCCCGGACACCATGCCGAGAAGAGTGATAGTATAGTCGCCGCAGGTCTGTGTTTCATTGATGGCGACGGCGTCTTCGTTCTCAAAGATGTCACTGATGTCGAATTCCTCCGCAGCATCAGAGAGAGAAAGGTAGTGACGGACAGCTGCGACGGAGGTGATGCCTCCGACCGCCAGAAGGAGGATTATGGCGCACATTGCAGCGGCAGAGCCAAAGGAGGTTTTTGCGAATGCCGGGTGAGTGACAAAGCGAAAGGAGTTTTTTGCAAATGCTGGACGAGTGAAAGAGCGGAAGGAGTTTTTCACAAATGTCGGATGATTGGCAAAACGGAACCATTTTCCTCCGGTGTTCGGGTTTTCCCCGGCTTTTTTCAGGATTTCCTGATTCAGATCAGAGTCCGGCGTTTCCTCCGGAGCCAGGGCTGCGGTCAGCAGGCGATCGATGTCATGTTTCATGGAAAAATACCTCCAGTTCTTTTTGCAGCAGTTTTCGTGCCTGGTAAAGTCGACTTTTTACTGTTGATACAGGGATTGACAGCACAGCGGCGATTTCCTTCAGAGACAGCTGTTGTCCGTAATAAAGGATAACCGGAAGGCGGTATTTGTCCGCCAGCCCCGCTATGGCCTGCAGTACGGCGTCGCGTTCCTCGCCGGAGATGGCCAGCTCTTCCGGGGAGGAATCCGGGGAAGAGGGTTCCGGAACGGATTCCGGGGTATCCACGGCGGGGGCAATCCGCTGCCGCCAGGCTGCTTTCCGTGTCCGGTTTTTCCAGATATGGAGTGCGATGGAGAGCAGATAACTTTTGGGATTGTGAGCAGTATTGATTCTGCTGATCCGCTCCATGGCGGTCAGAAAGGTGTCCTGATACAGATCTTCCGCTTCCTGTCGGCTTCCGGTCAGGCGCAGGCAGAAATTATAGATATCCCGGCCGTAGTTATGAATCAGGTTTTCTAATTCGCCAATGGTCATCCCTCGTGTCTTCCTCCCCTGTGTTTTGACTCATAATAAATATTGTAATGAGAAAGGTTTTGGTTGTAAAGAATCGGAAAAAATCTATATTTTAGGCAAAATGACGCCGCGATCCATCGGATATACTTCATCACAGAGGACGCGGATATCTTCCGCGTTGTGACTGGCTATCAGGAGCAGCTTTCCCTTTTCTTTCAGGGAGAGAAGCAGCTTGCGTATCTCTTTCACACCGTGTTGGTCTAATCCGTTCATAGGCTCATCCAGAATCAGAACTGAGGGGTCTTCCATGATGGCCTGTGCCAGACCCAGACGCTGCCGCATTCCCAGACTGTACTTTTTTACGGGGAGTTTCAGATCTGGATCCAGACCGGTCTGCTCCATCGCGGTCCGGATTTCGTCCCGGCTAATCTGGTTCCGGATGTCCGCCAGCACTTTCAGATTTCTGAAGCCGCTGTAATAGGGGATGAATCCCGGTGTCTCGATGATGATTCCGGCGTCCGGCAGGTAATCCGTGTCTTTGCCGATTCGCTTCCCGTCAGAAAAAATTCCGCCTGACGTGGGCTTTACGAATCCGCAGATACATTTCATCAGCATTGTTTTTCCGCAGCCGTTGTTGCCTGTGAGACCGTAGATTTTTCCGCTTTCCATTCGTAGTGAGATGTCTCTCAGAATCTGTTTTCTGTTCAGTGTGAGTGAAACATTGTTTACCGCTATCATTCTGTCTCCTTTCCTGCCTGGTATTGCCCGGCAGCGGCCAGACAGCAGGCGAACAGCCCTGCACAACATAGGATCAAATACAGATAGGATGCTTTTACGGGAATTATCTGTTCCCGGAAGTATTCGGTATAATGAATCCAGGAAATCGTGTGTGCCATGGGAAACAGCCATTTTGCGCTTACATCCGCGGCAGATGTGACGGCACCGAGAATAATCAGGAAAGCGTCCGCCAGGATGCCCGCATATTTTCTACTGTAAAGGGCAGACAGCAACAGTATGAGAGCAAGCAGCAGAAAATAAAACCACATCAGAGTTGCCGTGTAGAACAAAGCTTCCGGGAGCGTCATCTGCTGGTACAAGTTTGCAGGCAGGAGCTGTACGACATAATCAGCTGTCCGGTCTGGATAAACCGAAAGATAATGTGTGACAGCGTGGCTGAAATCTGTTTGCCAGGTAGCATTTCCCAGAATCATAATTCCCGATGACAGAAAGAGAAATGCGACCAGAAAGAAAGCAGCAAGAGCAGCGAACAGAGTCTGTCCCAGAATCCAGGTTTTCTTTGGGCAGCGAATCTGATAGAACAGGTCGATGCCGCTTTTCTGCGGAAAATCTGCGATCAGAACCAGAAAAAGCAGAGGTATGATCAGTACAATCTGCCCGGAATTGCCCAGTGCGACAAACGCTTCCTGGATGGCAACCGGCTCACCCATGCGTGCGGCACAGTCGCATAACGGTCGGATTACCTGCATGTGGATGAAGACCAGCATCACGCCGAGGATAATCAGGCGGCTGCTTCGCAGCCACCGTGTAAATTCGGCAGCAGATATTTTCCGGATAGTCTGCAGGCCGTATGGTGTTTTCCATGTTTTATTTATAGTGGTGCCTGGCAGGCAGGTATTAGGGTTTATACAAGCGGCAATTTCCTTGGCGTTTCGTGATTCTGTCATGAGCTGTTTCTCCTACTACTGATTTGGTTTCCATTATTATTGTGGTAATAAAAAGCGAGAGCACCGCAGATATTCTTATGATGTAAATACTTTTCGCAAAGTTATCCGGCAAAAGAGTACGGTCAGCCCGGCAAAAACCAGAACCGTCAGAAGCAGCGTGAGAAACCAATATGGGTTTGCCACTACATTCAGAAGATTGTCGGGGAACAGCGCTTCATAAAACGGTGTGGATTCTGTGCCGGCGGCCCAGGCACCCATTTCCAGTTTGAGCAATATCTGCCGCAGGGAATAATTCAGCAGGAAGGGCAGGCAGATCAGCATGTATTTATCCCGGAAAAAGATGGAGACTCCTATGCCGAAGGCACTTCCAGATGCCCCGTATAAAAATGCCCCTGCCGCGCGTTTTATGATGTACAGAGGGATAGATTCTCCAAAAATCCAATTCAGGTAAAAATTCTGCTCCTCCGCCGGGAAAGAGGAAAAGGACGGAAAAGCTGCCGCCATCAGCAACCCGAACAGGCAGTAGGAGAGCAGAAAGAGGATGCCGCCGAAGACTGCGCCACTGATGACTTTTGAGACGCAGTAGCAACGATTTCCCGAGCGGATCAGCAGAAAGCGCAGCTGTCCGTTTAAGCGCTCGGAGGAGAGCAGCGTAATATAACCGAAGCTGAGGAGGAGAGGCAAAAAGACCGCAAGCCAGGAGCCGGTTCCCTGCCGCCAGAGCCAGAGAGAACTTCCCTCGATGCTTTCCCGATAGCCCGATTGTGTGCCGCTTATCATCATGGCGAAGATGCTTACTTCGGAACCGTCATCCACTGTCGCCCCCGTTGCGGACAGGAGGAGAACGAGGATGCCGGAGGCGGTCAACAGTATGTTGGGAACGGAGAATAATTTTTTTAATTCTGTTTTGATACAGGAAAACATGGGTGGATTTTCTCCTTAAATAGTTGTGTAAATCGGACAAAGTGCGTCAGCGTGCTTTGCAGCCGGATGTATGATATAACTTTGTGTATCAGTCGTGGACTCCGTAACAACTGACCAGCGTTCCGGTCAGAGCGTCCACAAAAATTTCAATTTCCTCGTCGCTGCGCATGCTCTGGCCGGAGAAATGCCAGCAGGGGAGGACATATTTTACCTCGTGATCCGCATCCGGCTCGTCGATCCGGACGTAGACAAGCTTAGCATTTTTTATCACCGCGCTTGCCTGAAGTGCGAGTTCCTGACTTAATTGTGCAGCAATGTCAGACAGGGAAATCAGGTCGGTTTCCGTGAGCAGGGCAGTTACCTTATTGGATCCGATGTAATTGCTGTAGCTGGCGGCGATGCCGGTGCTGTCGACGACATATGCGTGTGCTTCATCAATTTCGATGAACCAGGATCCTCCGTAGAAGTAATTCATATTCTGGGCATTCCACACAAAGGGAACTCCCTTGTATGTCCGCGAGACCTGATAGTCATATCCATACACGTCATTTCCGAGGCGGAATACATTTACTGTGCGGGTGGTGTTTGATACGCCGTCCGCAAAGGCTGGGAACAGGATGCCGCTCGCATAGAATGTATTTACCAGAGCTGCGCCTTCCCGGATGGAAAGCAAGCCGCCCGGGAGCGGGTAAGATTCTGTCCCCAGCTCATCTGGCGCGCCGCTTGTGACCACGTCAGCAGTATTGCCGCCGAAACAGTCTGCGGATGCAGTGGTTCCGTTATTTAGATAAGAGGATATTTTTCCGGTGCTCATGGCATTGATTCCGCCATCGACAAAGCCCATGTAAGCCGTATCTGTGCTGAGAAATGCTCCTTCTCCGTGCTGCAATGTTCCGAGAGAAGAGAGGTTGTCATAAAAGGGATAGTATTCTGCATTTTCATCCGTGCCGAGGGTTCCCAGCCGTTCCGATACCACGATGACATCTGTTTTTAAATCCACTTCCTCTTCCTGACCGGCATAGCTCAGCCAGTTTTCAATCATTTCCCAGGCTTCCGCGGTTGTGATTTCCGGGATTGTGATGGTCATCACCGACAAGTCTTCACTTTCGGGAAACGGTTCGAATACACAATCAGAAAAATCAAGATTAACGTATTCTTCCGTGCAAAGCGATGCGGCGTCAGCTTCGTACTGTTCCCGGTATTCCGTTATTGCGATGCGGTTGCCGCTTAAATTGTCGCGATAAGTGTCAAGGTCAAACCAGTATTCCGGGGCGTCTGAGCCGGTCTCTTCTTCTGCTGTGGATTCTGGGGTGGCAGTTGCAGAGCCGCAGCCAATCAGACAGTTGAGAATGAATGGAGCTGTGAGAGCTATTGCGATATAGTGTCTTTTTTTCTTCCTCATTTTGGTTCTCCTGATCTGGTTATGTTTATGAATGCATGTATTTGATTATCAGTTAACAGCAATTTCATCGTAGTATGTAAATTTTCCCGGATGGAATTATTGGAGCTGGACGAAACACCTTTTATAAAAATATTGTAACGAGGCGGAGAATGGTTTGAAAATATTGCAGTTTTATCTTGAAGCAAACAGAAACGTATGTTATTTTATTATTAGATGATGGCTACGACAGAAGAACAGGATTTTCCTGACCGAAGCAGCATCGTTGTCTGATCATCAGACAGCATATATATTCTTTTGGTTCTTGTTTTCCATCCGCGTTCGGACGATTCACTACAACATGACCAAAAAAGAGACGTAACAAATTTACATGCACAAAAAGCAAAAGCCATTGTCCATATCTTATTTTTCTGCTATAGTTGGGGAGAGAAATGTTTTTTCTGTTACTGCGGAAAGGACAGTTTTTGGAGAAGGAAAACAGAAAAGCGACACAGGAAGTGTCAGGT
>JAJBTR010000340.1 GCA_020860745.1 Lachnospiraceae bacterium
GTAGAAAACACAGGGAGGAAATGATTGTTATGTCAGAAGTTACAACACACAAGGAAGCAAACGCAGGTCCGCTCGGGCTGCTCGGATTTGGAATGACGACGGTTCTGCTGAATCTGCACAACGCGGGAATTATCGAGATGTCGATCGTCATTCTCGCCATGGGAATCTGCATGGGAGGTCTGGCGCAGTTTGTCGCAGGACTGATGGAGTTTAAAGCCGGAAACACCTTTGGGGCAACCGCATTTACCTCATACGGCCTGTTCTGGTGGTCTCTGGTATTCATCCTGGTGAATCCGGCAGCCCTGGGCGGTATGGAATCGGACGGCATGTCCATGGGATTTTACCTGCTTCTGTGGTGCATTTTTACTTTGTTTATGTTTATCGGGACGATGAAGGCAAATCATGCGACGCAGATTGTATTTTTCACGCTGATGGTCCTGTTCCTTCTGCTGGCGATCGAGAACTTTACCGGCAGTCACGTGGTTGGCGTGATCGCGGGCATAGAGGGCATCTTCTGCGGCGCTTCCGCGATCTATACCGCGGTGGCCGGCATTGTGGATGGGGAATTCAATAAGCCGATTATGCCGGTGTAACGGTATAATATACGAATGGCGGATGAAGAGTACCGAAACCGGGAAAACCGGGGAATTCCGGGTCAGTTTTTTCGGAAAGATTCGTTAAATAGCCTGGAAATTTTATACAGAGGACGGTGGGGAATTCTTCACCGTTTTCTTTTTCTGAAAAAAATATCTGTCGAACAGTCGAAAAAATATCTGTCGAACAGTCGAAACATGTGATACTCTATAGGAAATGGGAATTAGAGAGGGAATCTTATGCGCCGGATAAGGAAATTTACAACGTCTGTTTTATGTATACTGATTTGCGCTTCGCTGCTTTTTATCTCTGCCTGTTCGTATGAAGAGATGGAATCTGTGCAGGCGGGTGAAACAGCCGTCCATGCGGGAACAGAAGAATCCGATGAAGAGACAGATTCCGTAGACTCCGCGGAAAATGCAGAAACCACGCTGTCATCCGAGGCAGAGGAACGCCTGGAAATCTGGACCGGAGTTTCAGAGGAAGAACTGGAACAGGCGGACTCCGTGGAGGATGTGCCGGAGTATGAGGGTGAGATCTATGCGGTCGTCAACGATAACGAACCGGAGTTTACAGAAGAGGAGCTTTCTGCCACGGAATCCTACGAATCCTACAGCGAACTGGATGAGCTGGGGCGCTGCGGCGTCTGCACTGCCTGCATCGGCACGGACATCATGCCCACCGAGGAGCGCGGTTCCATCGGCCAGGTAAAGCCGAGCGGCTGGCACACGGTAAAATATGATTGTGCGGATGGTCTGTATCTCTACAACCGCTGCCATCTGATTGCCTATGAATTGGCCGCGGAAAACGCCAATGAGGAAAATCTGATCACCGGAACGCGCTACTTCAACGTGGAGGGTATGCTGCCCCTGGAAAATATGGTGACAGATTTTGTAAAAGAGACCGGTTATCACGTGCTGTACCGGGTAACGCCCGTATTTGAGGGCGATGATCTGGTGGCTGTCGGCGTACAGATGGAGGCCGAATCTCTGGAGGACGAAGGAGAGGGCATCTGTTATAATCTCTTTGTCTATAATATCCAGCCCGGAGTGGTGATTGACTATGCCACGGGGGACAGCTGGGAGTCGGATGAGACCGTGTTTGTCGCGGACGAAGAAAGCGATGTGACAGACGCTTCCGGAGAGGAGGCGGAGACTTACGTCGTCAACACAAACACGAAAAAGTTCCACAAGCCCACCTGTTCCAGTGTAGATGATATCGCGGATTATAACAGGCAGGATTACAGCGGCAGCCGCGATACCTTGGTCTTGCAGGGATTTGAGCCTTGTAAACGATGCAATCCGTAAAGGAGACTTTATTATGACCAAAACATATATTATTGAAAAAGGACAAAATCCATCAAAAGAGCAGCTTCAAGAAGTAGAAAATGCTAAAAAACACCCAATTGTTTTTGACGAAGATTGCCCTGAATTATCTCCTGCAATAATAAAAGCGTTTCAAAGCGCAGTGGTGCAAAGAAATCGCAGAAAAAATGCATAGCGCGAAATCATAGCGGAATTGCGGAATGGCGAAATAGCGGAATCGGAATCGGGAATAGCGGAATTGAAAAAACCTCTTGACGAATGCCGCACCATGTGGCATAATATGCCTGTTGCTGAAAACAAAGTAGAGTATCCACTCTCACCCTGGCACGAGCGAGTGACCTGCGGTTTATATTTTAAGCATCATGTACCGTTGATACAATCGGTGTACATGGGTTTTGAATGTATGTATTGTGGATAGTCTGCCTATCCACTTTTTTAGTTTATGGAGGTAAGAATCATTAGCGAATTACAGATTAATGAACAGATCAGAGACAGAGAAGTTCGCGTAGTATCCGCGGATGGCGCCCAGCTTGGAATCATGTCGTCGAGGGACGCATACAGACTGGCGCAGGAGAAAGAGCTTGATCTCGTGAAGATCGCGCCCAATGCGAAGCCGCCCGTCGTCAAAATTATCGACTACGGCAAGTATCGTTATGAGCAGAGCCGCCGGGAGAAAGAAGCCCGGAAGAAGCAGAAGACCGTTGAACTGAAGGAAGTGCGGTTATCTCCCAACATTGACACGAACGATCTGAATACCAAAGTAAACGCCGCCAGGAAGTTTCTCGCCAAGGGCGACAAGGTCAAGGTATCCCTTCGGTTCCGCGGCAGAGAGATGGCGCATGTGCAGAACAGCAAGCATATCCTGACTGAGTTTGCGGAGTCAGTTGCTGATCTCGCCGTTGTGGAAAAGGCGCCGAAGATGGAAGGCCGCAGTATGACTATGGTGCTCGGCCGGAAGCGATAGACTTTATTGACAGGAGGAATTTATTATGCCGAAAATGAAAACAAAAAGAGCTGCCGCAAAACGTTTCAAGAAGACTGCGTCAGGTCAGTTAAAGAGAAACAAAGCTTACAAAAGCCACATCTTAACCAAGAAAACCCAGAAGAGAAAAAGAAATCTTCGCAAAGCTACGATGACAGATGCTACCAACGTGAAGAACATGAAGAAAATCTTACCGTATCTGTAAGGCATCTAAGTGAAAAGCTGATTTGGTGTTACCACAATTTGAGTTCAGGAGGAAGATGAAATGGCTAGAATTAAAGGCGGATATAACGCAAAAAAGAAACATAAAAGAGTATTAAAGCTGGCGAAAGGCTACAGAGGAGCCAGATCTAAACAGTACAGGGTGGCAAAGCAGTCCGTGATGCGCGCACTTGCCACATCCTATGCAGGCCGGAAGCAGAAAAAGAGACAGTTCCGTCAGCTCTGGATCGCCCGGATCAACGCCGCGGCGCGGATCAACGGCCTTTCCTACAGCCGCTTTATGTATGGTCTGAAGCTGGCTGAGATCGAGATCAACCGCAAAATGCTGGCAGAGATGGCAGTCAACGATGCGGATGGATTTGCAGCACTGGTAGAGACCGCGAAAGCGAAGCTTGCTGAGAAAGCAGCGTAAGATGGTTTTGAATTTTTCTCACGAAAAAGTTGAGAAAAATTTAAAATAAGTGTTGACAAGAGCAAGGCTTGTCTGTATAATAAGCCTTGTTGTGGTTCGTTGGTCAAGGGGTCAAGACGCCGCCCTCTCACGGCGGAAACAGGGGTTCGATTCCCCTACGAACTGCTGACTGTTAAGAGAACAGCCCAACCCATGAAAGTCTGAAACCCAGTGTTTATGCAGGGTTACAGGCTTTTTCTTTTTGCCTAAATTTTGCTTTGAAAAATCATCAAAAATCCAAAGGTAATCAAAAAGGTAATCAGAACATTTGTTCGGGTGAAAAAATGAGCAAAAAAGGAGGAACTTGCACTTGTGGCTTCACTCGAATTTTCACATTCACTATTATATTTTTCTATTGTTGATTTTTAACCTAGATTTGATAATATGGTTAATCTAGATTAGAAATGAGCGATAGAAGTGGTATTTTGTGGGGAAGATATCTGTCCAAAATGTGGCGGAGAGCTTAGATATTTTGACACGGTTCGAAGAAGTCTACGGACAAAGCGAGGGGAGCAATCTTGGGTGAAAATACGCCGGTTACGTTGCAAAAGTTGTGGGTCTGTGCATAGAGAACTCCCAGAGATTATATTTCCTTACAAGCAATACGAGACCGAAATCATACAAGGAGTAATCGAGGGTTTGATTACCTCTGATACACTTGGATACGAGGATTATCCTTGTGAGATGACTATGATTCGCTGGAGGTCGCAAAATTTACATCTCCTATAGTGAAAGGAGGGTAAGTTTATGGACAAAACTTTAGCGAAGGTGATGCGAGATATTAATGATCTGGAGAATGATATTTATAAAGTAGAGGACAATCTTCTACGATGTAAGAATTACCAGAAAGAGGAATACTATCGAGTACGTCTGACAAAGATGAGACGTAGCTTATCAAAACTTAATATGGAAAAATTAAGATTGGAACTCTAACAAGGACTCTTTTCTTTTTGTAGGGAGGAGCGCCGGTATGCCTGTAGGATATTATAGCAAATCAAACGACGAATATATAAAAATAGCGAAAGAATTGCACTATTCAAAAGAAGTTATCGCAAAGTTAGAAAATGCCAAATCAGACAATGAGTGTACCCGGATTATGAATACTGCCAGAAATAATTTGAAATAATTTCCAGCATGGAGATAACTATTATAACGGAGAGGAAAGAAAAAAAAGAGAAAGCTGTGATTCGAGGTCAACAACTCTCTCCTTTCATTTACGCCTACGCATTTAAAATCCTTTGGACGACTGCCCTACCAGACTCGATTTCGCATTGGTGGATGCTACTTATCGGTCTGTGTAACACATAAAGGAGCGCGGCAGTTCCATATAGGCGATGACCGTGATTATCAACACAGCCATTCTTTTCTATGAAAGATATGAACCTACGATCCATGGTGAATTTCACCTCCTCTCCGTTATAATAGTTATCTCCTTTCGCCTACGAGTTTACATCAATAATTCATTTTTGTCACGCGAAATTTACATCTCCTATAATGAAAGGAGAGTGATTACATTATGGCAACATGGAAAATTGTATTTTTAATTGTAGTTGTGACATGCGAGGTGATTAATCTGTTTATAGCGGACATTGTTAAGAGAAAAGCTTTTAGAAGAGGCTATTCCCTTGGCTATGGTGCTGGAACAGCGAGAAAGGCTCAATTCCACAATATGATGGAAAATACAGACCTGAAGAAAACAGATCACGATAAACAGGAGGAGTCCTAACAAGGGCTCTTTTCTTTTTTCACCCAGTCTGTTTTAACAAGTTCCCAATTTTAATCTAGAATAGCGTTCAAACAAAAGGAGGTAACGCAAATGGCAACAACATTAAGACCCGAATTGAAACCAAACAACAAATACTGGATTGAGAAACATCGGTATTATGAGCTGAAGCATTTCTGTCTCCAGTATCCGACCTGGAAGAAAAAATACGACTACCTTGCTCATGATCTCGGATTAGTCTCTCCTTCCGGCTGTATAAAATCAGAGCTTATAGCAGATGGCATTATTGACAGAACATCAGAGAAAGCAGTAGAGCTTGCTCATATAGCTAATAAGATTAGCTTACTGAGAGTAGTAACGCTCAAGACAGATCGAGAGCTGGGCTCTTATATTCTTAAGGGAGTAAGCCGAGGGGTTTCCTATGATGCACTCAATACGGAGGAAGCTCTTCCCTGCAGTAAAGACACATATTATGATCTGTACAGAAAGTTCTTCTGGCTGCTGGATAAGGAGAGAGATTAGAAACGCAGCTTTTACATTCTCTATTATGAGGTGAGTACCTTAAATTATTTAAAGGAGGGTTTTCAAGATGAGAGAATTGAAAATCGAGTTACCGAACTATGAAGGAAGGGAGACAGATGTTAATACTATCGTGATGATAGCAGAACGATTTGGTCTGGAATATGACGCAATGAAGAATCCGAAATTAACGGTGACAGACGTCGAAACAGATGAGGTTCTGCTAAAATCCGAAGGTTTAATGAGATGTTATATTTCTGGAGAAGAATCGGCTATTGATGAATTTTTGAGAGAATTAATGAACTGGTTTACAAAATTTTAGGTATCGACCATGAGGAGGAACCCCTGCGAACGATGCAAGGGCTCTTAACTTTTTTTTACTGTTTTAGAAGAGTCGATATGTAAGCTTCAGATATACCCAGTTCAAAAGCAATGTCTTTTTGTCTCATCCCGGAACGTTTCATCTCGATGATATCTTCCCGGTAGTCTCGCTTATATTCTTTACGAGGAGCGGTAGAAGCTTTTAATGAGCGATGTCCTAAGCTATAGGTGGAATATTCAAGTGTTGCTACACCTTGATCTGATTCATTGCGAATTGATATTTTATTTCCCCGTTTAATTACAGTGGTATTCGGGCTATTAAGCAAGTCGTTTACAGTACGATTTCCGATGTCATCAGGTAATTGGATTGTTTCATGTCTGGTTGCAGGTTTTGCCATATGGTATCCTCTCTTTCTGAATTTAGTGAATTTATTATATTTAATAAATTAATCATAGTCAACAAGAAATTTCGTACGCAGGTGACTTGAATCTGTGTTATTTTTTTATAGGAGAAACAGCTTATATGATATGGAGTATTATCTTAGCTCTTGTCGTCGGTTTGGCGGCAGGAACTTTTATTACAAGCATTATATTTAAGAAAAGCGCTATTGGTTCGCTTCGGATAGATAAATCGGATCCGGATTGTGGGCCTCTTTTATTTTTGGAGTTAGATGAGCCCGTAGAAAATCTTAAAACTGGCGAAGTAGTTATTATGGATGTGATAGTCGAAAACCTGGTCGCTCCGCAAGAAAAACATTCTCTATAATGAAAAACATTTGAAAGGAGAACTGAAATGGAAGAGAAAACTACAAACGAATTGTTAGAAAAGGAAATTCGATCTCAGATTGGAGGACTTGGGATCTTAGAGCTGGGCAGCGAGAAACTCAACAATGCGGTTAGTGATGTAGCAACTCTTTACAAACTTAAAATCGAGGAACAGCGGATTGCGGCTGACGTCGAGGATAAGGCTGAGCGGAGACGACTGGAAGAAGAAAAACTGGAAACAGAGAAATTTCGGAGGTTGGATGAGCAGGCTTGTCGAGACATTCAGCAGCAGGAAGCTAAGAAAGATCGATACATTAAGATTGCATTGGGTAGCGCAGAGCTGATACTGCCGTTGATATTCTATGGATGCTGGATGCGAAAAGGATTCAAGTTTGAACAGACTGGGGCGTTTACTTCGACGACGTTCAGGGGTTTATTCAACAAGTTTCGGCCAACCAAAAAGTAATTTCAAGAGAGGGATCGTGCGAAACGCATGGTCTCTTTCTTTTTCGTCCGCGAAGAATACATGACGTATTATGAAAGGAGAGTGATGTTTTATGACAATGAAAGACTTTTATACTAAGTACAATATTAACACATTTGAATTTGCTGGGGTGATTGGTGTCGGCCAAAGATCATTGAAAAAATATGAGAACGGTGAACCACTTCGTGAATCAACAAAAACACGAATTGAGAAAGCTGTAAAGATTATTATTAACAATGATTTGCATCTACCCAAAGCGCCAATAGGTTAAAGTTGGTTGCGTAATTGGCTTTACGACAAGCAAAAATGGGATTAAACAGTAGCGGCACTACTTGCAAAAGAGCTCTGATTACAAGGGCTCTTTCTTTTTGCACTAAAAATACATTCTCTATAGCGAAAGGAGAGTGAATATTAATGATAAAATGGATAAGAAGATTGAGGGCACTGTATAATGACTATCTTGATACAAGATTTAGCGATTGGAGAGAAATTCTTAAATTACAACCAATACGGTATTGGTTATGTTTTATGATTTGTACACTTGTTATTTCGTTATGGTGGTTTTGCATACGGGGTTTAATAGTATTTATCCGAGAAATCATCAAAGAAACTCGAAAACATATGAAGGAGGAGTTCTAACAAGGTCTCTTTCTTTTTCGCCGAGAAAACATTGACTTTTATGAAGAGAGAACGTAGTATCTCTTTTGTACTTATTTTTTTATTTTCACCGCTGAGAAGGAGGTATCAGTATGGGAGCATTTACAAAAGCATGGATTGATGCGCAGGAAACTGGTAGGTATGAGTGTAGTCAGTGTGGAGCGGCGATGGAATTTGAGGATGAATGGGAGGAAACCCTAATTTGCCCGGAATGCGGTCACGAGGTAGACATAGACCGCTACGGGGCTGAGGACGATGAGACATATGAAGCATTATATCCTACCAAAGAAGAAGTTTGCGGTTATGATGATTGATTCCCCGCAATATTTACATCTCCTGTGATGAAAGGAGAGTGAATATTAATGGAAGCAAGAAGCAAATATTCAAAAGTTTTTGACTCTGACAGTGTCGAATGGAACACGGATCGAGAGTACAACCTGATGTTTTTAGAATCAATGAAGCGATTCATGAACGACAAGCTTAAAGCTTATGGTTACGTATTCCTGAATGAAGTTTATACGCATTTGGGATTACCAATAACAAAAGCCGGGCAAATCGTTGGATGGCGCTACGATGAAAAGAACCCCACGGGGACAACTATGTTGATTTTGGTGTTTACATTGACGAAGAAGAGCCAGACAAAATCTATTTGGATTTTAATGTTGACGGATATATTCTACAATATTTAAAGGACTAGCCCTACATGGGCTTTTCCTTTTTGCCCGGGAGGAACCATGAGATACCACTACGAGAAGTCCAATATGCCACGGACGTCATTTGGAAAACTTTATATTTGCAATCATCCGGTTTACAGTCGCTGCACGCTGTTTACTATTGGAAATAAAGGTCTGGCAGTGATTCAGCAGAGACATAATCCGAAGACGAAGACTACCTGGTGGACAGAGATAGACCAGTGCCTTGACCATGAATTATATTTACATCCGAACTTCAAAGCGTATTTCGACGAACGTGCCGGAGAACCCGTGAATAACTTATATC
>JAJBTR010000077.1 GCA_020860745.1 Lachnospiraceae bacterium
CGTTAAATTCAGCATTTATCTTATGTTTAAAATTTCTTCATGAAACAACCCTGTCCAGGATGCAGTAAAAACAGGAAAACGACAGGTAATACTCCGGCAGCGAATTCCTCTTACACCGTAAGCTCTTTTATCAGCTCCGGCACCGTCGTCATTTCCGTAATCTCCCCCACCCGGGATCCGCAGAAAATCACGCCCTCGTCCAGATTGCCGACGACCGCATTGATCAGCGCCAGCGAGATACAGTAGGGAGCGGTGGCAGGGTTGCACCCTTTCATACAGTTAAAGCAGTAAGTTACCTTTCCCGGATTGGCATTCATTTTATCAATAAATGCGTTTTTGAGCGCGCGCCCCGGCATACCCACCGGACTCTTGATAATGACGGCGTCCTCCGGCTTCGCATGGAGATAAGCCTCTTTGAACGCATCGCAGGCGTCGCACTCCTCGGTGGCCACAAAGCGGCTGGCCGCCTGGATCCCGTCCGCGCCGAGCTCCAGCGCATGCCGGACATCCTCCGACGTAAACATGCCCCCGGCCACAAAGACCGGTATCGTCACACCGTACTTTTCCTCATATTCCTTTTTCACGGCGATGATCTTCCGGATTTCCTCATCATAATCCAGATTCCCTATATCATCTAACTGTTCCCTGGAAAATCCAAGGTGTCCGCCCGCCCGCGGTCCCTCGATGACCAGAAAATCCGCCGTGCGGTGATATTTCCGGTCCCAGAATTTCAAAATCACCTTTGCAGATTTCTCACTGGATACAATCGGCGCAATCGCCACATCATAGCCTTCCACATACTCCGGCAGGTTGGTGGGAAGTCCCGCCCCGGAGATGATAGCGTCCACACCGGCCTCGCAGACTGTCCGTATGTAATCTGCATAAAGCCGGGTCACGACCATGACGTTGACTCCAACCAGGCCGTGCCCGCCGGAAATCTCTTTCGCCTTTTTTATCTGTCTGGGAAGGGCGCGCAGATTCGCCGCCTCCGGATCCTTCTTAAAATCCGGATCGTCATATCCGACCTGCGCGGTGGAAATCACCCCCATGCCTCCCTCTTTCGCCACGGAACCGGCCAGGCGGCAGCGGCTGATGCCGATGCCCATGCCTCCCTGGATGATCGGCAGCGAAAGTTTTTTTCCTCGTAATTTCACTGGTTTCATTAACATGTGCTAGTCCTCCTGTAATCACAACCGAAAGCCGTTGTGCAGACATCATTTTATTCTGCTCACCGGACAATGTCAAGGAAATGCACCCCGACTCTCAGTCGAGCCGTATAATTATTTTGATAATCAAACGACTTTTTTATTGTACACAACTTAGAAGTACAAGTCAATATAAATAGTTACCAAAACTGCTGAATGTAGTTTTGAAAACCATATTGCACGTCTGAGAAACATACGTTATAATCAGTTTGAATGTAAAAATATTTTATTGTCAAAGCATTTACCGGAGGTCAGACAAACGAATGTATCGCGATACCCTGATTCAGTTATTTCATGAAATTTTGCATATGGAAGAAAAGACCATCATCACCGATCGCTTTCGCGATATTTCCAACAATGACATGCACATTATCGAAGCCATCGGCATATCGGAGCCGCGCAGCATGTCCGCCGTCGCCAGAGACCTCTCCGTCACCGTAGGAACGCTGACCATCGCCATCAATAACCTGGTGAAAAAGTCCTACGTAAAGCGCGTCCGCAGTGAAAAGGACCGCCGCGTCGTCCTGGTCTCCCTCTCAGACAAGGGCAGACAGGCCTATCGTCACCATCAGCAGTTCCAGAATGAGATGGTCGAAGCCACGCTTCACGGGCTCGACGAGGAACAGACGCAGACACTGATTCAGGCGATGGAAAACCTCCGCGATTTTTTCTATGAGTATGGGAAAAAATAAAGTGTTGATCTGCACAGCAACTCCTTTTTACACCTGTATGACAAATAACCATAAATCATGACAGAAAGAAGGTCATTCAAGACCCTCGTAATCAAACAGCGGGATAAAGCTCTCGCTTGCCGTATCCCCTTCCTGCACATATCCGTTACTTATCCCGATATCCAACGCAAAGTTTAAGACCCGCTCGTACTCCCGGCGGGTCACTTTTCGATTGAGCGGCGGCAGCTCCGCCACCTGCTCCAGAGGCGTATACTGGTTCATCAGACTGATGAAAACCCTGTCCCCATAGGTCTCATGCAGATACGACAGCACTGCCATGGAATCCTTCGTGTGACCGGGAAGAATCAGATGGCGGACGATCACTCCTTTTTTGATATATCCATCTGCGTCAAATGCACAGCTTCCCGCCCGAGCCTCCATCTCCGCCAGCGCCGCCTGGGCCGCCTGCGGGTAATCCTCCGCGTGGGAATAGCATCGGGCAAGCTGCGGATCCATATATTTGAAATCCGGCAGCCAGACGTCGACCCAGGGTGCCAGCATCCGCAGCGTCTCCACCCGCTCATATCCGCTGCTGTTGTAAACGACCGGCACAGCCAGCCCCTTATCCTTTGCCTCTTTCAACGCCGCGGCCGCCTGCGGCGCAAAATGACAGGCCGTCACCAGATTGATATTCGCCGCGCCCTTTTCCTGAAGCTCCAGCATAATCTCCGCCAGCCGCCCCACTGATATCTCTTTCCCGCAGGAGCCATTGGCAATCGCGTAATGCTGACAGAACACGCACCGGAGCGTACAGCCGGAAAAAAAGATGGCTCCGGAACCTCTCGTCCCGGAAATACACGGCTCCTCCCACATGTGCAGCGCCGCTCTGGCGGCATAGACTTCACTTCCCATCCCGCAAAAGCCCCGTTCTCCCACCAAACGGTTGACCCGGCACATGCGGGGGGCACAACGTACATTCTTTTTCATTTATATCCATCTGCTATACTCCCCGGTCACTGCAGTCCGTACTTCCCAGCAAACCACACACACTTTACAATCCAAACTCTTTTAGCAATTCTTCCTGATACTTTCTGTCTTCCGCTGCCCGGGTGATATCGCCCATGCGGCCAGGCTCCGCCAACTTCAGAATTAACGAATTAATTCTCCCTCGATCTTTCTTCTGACCAGCAGTATGTCCCCGGTTATAATAACTCTTCACCTGGGAATTATAATCGTGCAGCGCCTTTTCCCTCGCCTCATATTCCAACCGCTTCCTCTCATCTGCACTCAGCTTTTTCAATGCCTCACAGGCTTCTCCGATATACTCATCTGTCTGTGCCATATCCTCGAACTCCTTCCTGCTTTTCCCATTGAAGAATTTCATCCAGTTGCCGAGATAAAAAAGAATCCTTTTCTCCCAATAGTCGAAAAAAACAACCTGCATTTCAAAATCCATCTGCGTTCCGTCAACCAGCTTGACGCGGACATCCAGGATTCCCAGTTTGTCATCTGCATGCTCCTGCGGCAAAATGGCAGGCATCAACTCTGTCTCCTGCACGGTTTCCGGTTTAACTGCCAGAAGCGCGGCGATAAATCCCTGCCTGATTTTCGCATTCTGCATCAGCTCCTTGAAACAGAAATCCACTATGGGCAGCATAATAAAATTGTCATCGTTTTTCTTCATTCCCTCTCTTCTTCATTATAAGTAAATATAAAATAGGTGTAAAGACTGATTTTTGACGAATCCGCCGTGAAAAATCAGACCGGCATCACAATGACGCCGCACCCGGACAGCAGAATTTTAGAAAATAACTGCCCTGAATCATACTTTGAAGTATACTGCCTGCCGGGGCCGGGCAAGAAAAAAAGCGGAAAGAACATGCTCCACTCTGAAAGTAAAGGTCTGACCTTCCTCCGCGTCCTCCATCACCTTTTCCACCTGGAACGCGTAGTCTGCGTCGTTGCATTGATAAACGTATGCCTAATGGCATACCGATTATTTCTCACTGAAAATGATATCATTTTATCCGAAAATCTTTTTTAAAATTTCATATTTTTCTTTCCGCCTCATAAAATGTCATAACATCAAAAAAGGACATCTCCCTTGAAACATCCCCGCCGCATACACCGCAGCCTGATCGTCACTCTGATTTCCATTCTCTTCGCCTGTCTGCTCACGGCCGCCGCCTGCGGCGGCATGAATTCCGGAGCAGCAGCCGACAGATTTTTCAATTTCAGTTCCGGTTTTAATTCTAACTCCGGTTCTGCCTTACCCGAATCCGGTTCCTCTCCGGCTGAGCCCGATTCCTCCACTCCTGCTGCATCGAATTCCGATTCTTCTGCTGCCGGCGAAAATCTCGCCGACACACAGTTCACCGTTTATCTCGACGCTCTGTTCTGTGAGGAAATCTCCGCCAGCGCGCTAAACCTCCACTATACGTTGAAAGATCCGGAGGAATATGGAATCACTTCATACAACACAGACCTCGGCACCTATTCCGTTCAGAATATTGAAATCTCCGCCGCTCTGGCTGAGAGTATTCGCGTCGCCTTAAGCGACTTTGACACAGCCTCGCTCAGGCCAGAAAACAGACTCACCCGCGACATCCTGCTGGATTCACTGGAAACCACCATCGCCGCGGCCTCCTTTCCCTATTATGAAGAACCGCTCCGCCCTTCCACCGGCGTGCAGTCAGAGCTTCCCATTCTCCTGGCAGAATATGATTTCGAGGACAAACAGGACGTCAACGATTACCTCGCCATTCTCTCCACCATTCCGGCATACTTCGGGAGCATCTGTGACTATGAAAGGGAAAAATATGACTGCGGGCTGTTTATGGCGGACTTCGCCGCTGAAACTGTGATCGCCCAGTGTGAAGATTTTGCAGCTTCCGCCGAAAACAACTATCTGGTCTATACTTTTAAGGAAAAAATTGCCGGCGTATCCAATCTGACCGCCAATGAACAGACCGCTTTTTGTCAGCAAAACCAGGCGATTGTGATACAGCAGGTGTTGCCTGCCTTTCAGGAAATTGCGGACACGCTGCGGGAGCTGAGTGACACAACAGATACCTTCTACGAAGCAGGGGAAACCTTTAACAACCAGAAGTCAGTCGACTCCTTCGATATCACTGGCACCTCTGCAAAATCAACCAACACTAACAAAGCAGCAGCGGAATCAAACGATATCGACAAAATTTCAACAATCAGCACCGGCATCGACTCCAAAGATAACCGCACAGTCTCCTCATCCGAATCCGGCAACGATAAGATCTACGGTCTCTGCGCTTTCCCCAAAGGGCGCGAATATTACGCTTTCCTGGTCCGCCGGGCGACCGGCAATTCTGACGGCATTGAGTCCCTGCAGGAACGCGTGGAAGCCCGCCGCACCGCAGATCTTCTGGAAATCTCTTCTCTTCTGGCCAGATATCCCTCCCTGGATGTCGAAGCATTGGCCGCCGAAGCCCCCTGTGAAACGTCGGAGGAAATGCTGGATCTCCTGGAAAATGCAATCCGCACGGATTTTCCCTCCGTGGATGAATGTGATTACACCGTAAAATATGTGGACGCCTCCATGGAAGAATATCTTTCCCCCGCCTTTTACCTGACCTCGCCGCTGGATGATTACACGCAAAACTTTATCTACATCAACAATGACAACGGTTATGAGGGAATCCGCCTGTTTACCACGCTGGCCCACGAAGGGTACCCGGGACACCTCTACCAGAACGCTTATTTTTGCAGTACATCTCCCTCGCCCATCCGCACCCTGCTCGGGCCCTCCGGTTATTTTGAAGGGTGGGTGACCTATGTGGAACTGCTCTCCTACCGGTATGCGGGGCTCTCCGATGAGACAGCCGAAGTGCTGGCGTTGGAGCAGTCCGCTATCTTAAGCCTCTACGCCACAGCGGATCTCGGCATTCACGCTGACGGATGGACGTTTACGGACACACTGGATTTTTTCTCGGAATACGGGTTTTCGGACGAAGAGACCATCCGTGAAATCTTTGAGTTGATTGTATCGGAACCGGCGCATTACCTGAAGTATTACATCGGCTATCTTGAATTTACAGACTTAAAGGAATACGCAAAAGAGATCGGCAGCACATTGTACTCCGACCTCTCTTTTCACCGGGCAGTTCTCACCATGGGACCCGCGCCGTTCTCTATCTTAGAAAAATATCTTCCGGATTATCTGGATAAGATTTCAGAAGAGCAATAGCTGCTGCCGGATCAGCACGCAGACTTTCACATACAATGATTAAAGTGACAAAAGGATATGATACTTCGGAATCCGTTAAATTTGACCAAAAACCTGCCAAATTTGGTAGTTCCTCATGTTTTTGCGATTCCCAGAGTTGCAAATATGAATGCCAGCATTCAATTTTCGACCAGCTTTGCATAAGTTCAATTACAGAAATCAAAGATTTCTTATCTCTCTTGTTTTGTCCCTTGTATCATACAATAATACAAGACATTTTTCTTAACGGTTTCTTTGCAAGTAATTTTTCCAGAATCTGCCCTGGAAAATTCGCCTCACCCTGCACACTTCGCCAGCGGCTTGCCGAGATGCTTTCGTTCCAGCCGCCGCAGGATAATGCAGAAGAGCGGTATGACCACCGCCGTCGCCGCGGCCCACGCCATAGGATCCGTATGGCAGACCGCGTCATATCCATGCACAGGAATGGCGAAAAGCGACATGCATCCCCGGGCCACCAGTTCGCTGCAGCCGGCAAACATGGCCACAGCTCCATAGCCGAGCCCCTGAATTGCCAGACGGATACAGTTTAAGAAAGCCAGCAGCCAGAAAAACATCCCCGCAAACGTCAGCTGCTGCTGGACGTATCCGAGCACTACCGTTTCCTCCGCATCCACAAAAAGCAGCGCAATCTTAGATCCGGCCAGAACCAGCACAATCCCTATGCTGATCGCGTAAATCAAAGCGATCAGTACGCTGCAGGACACGCCCTGGCGGATCCTCTTAAACTGTCTGGCGCCAAGATTCTGGCTGCCGAACGTGGAAGCCGCCGTGGCGAAGGCGTCAAACGGGCTCATCGCCAGCTGCTTTACTTTCAGCGCAGCCGTGTAGGCGGAGACAAAGACTGCACCAAGGGTATTCACCGCGCTCTGGAGCATGATGCTGCCGATTGCGGTAATGGAAAACTGCAGCCCCATCGGCACACTGATCTTTACCAGATTTCCAATGCAGGCAGGCTTAAACTGCCGCTCTTCCTTTTCGCACCGCAGGATATCATATTTTTTTACCATATAAATCAGACAAAGCACACCGGAAGCCGCCTGTGCCGCAATGGTCGCCAGCGCCGCTCCCGCGACACCCATCTGAAACACAATGATAAAGATAAGATCCAGCACGATATTCAAAATCGTGGAGAGAATCAGAAAATAAAACGGCGTTTTCGAATCCCCCAGCGCGCGAATAATCGCGGATGTCACATTATACAGTATCGTAAACGGCAGCCCCAGGAAAATAATCAGCAGGTATCGGTAAGACTGTGCAAAAAGCTCTTCCGGCGTACTCATCCACAGCAATATGTTATCGCACAGCAGCGCCATGGCAACCGTAATCGCAACCGCAATCAAAATACTTAAATATGCCGCGTTCATCACATACCTGCGCATACTGCTGTAATCCTTTGCCCCAAACTGCTGCGCCACCGGCACGCCCATTCCGGAGCAGGTCCCGAAACAAAACCCGATGATCAGAAACATAATTGATGAAGTGGCGCCCACCGCGGTCAGAGCCATCAAACCCAGATAACGGCCGACAATGATCGTATCAATCATATTGTACATCTGCTGAAACAGATTTCCAAACACCAGCGGAATGGAAAACTGCCAGATCAGACGAAGCGGATTTCCCGCTGTCATATCTCTTGTCATAACACAACCTCCCCTGAATGCTGTAACTTTTACTGGAATTTTCTATACTTTGGGATCAATTCTGAGCCGCTTGTATCTAACATAAAATGCACCGGAAAGAGTTCTCCTCATTATATTTGCTTTTCATCCTAAGCCTGCTCTCCTCCGGTATACAGCTCCCGGTAAATCTCACGCTTCCCGACGCCCCGGTCCTTCGCCACCTGCTTCATGGCAGTCTTCCGGTCCATCCCGCTGTCCGTATAGTATTCCATATGCTCCTCAACCGTCAGACTCTCCCAGCTCTCCTGCTGCTCACGGATCAGTTCCCGGCGGTCGCGTCCCTCAATCACGATGACACATTCGCCTTTCACTCCGTTTGCTTCATAATAGGAAATTGCCTCAGAAAACGTCGTCCGGAAAACCGTCTCAAACTTCTTCGTCAGCTCCCGGCAAACAGCTATTCTACGCTCCCCCAGCGCAGATTGCAAGTCTTTTATTGTAGAAATCAGATGGTGCGGCGCCTCATATACGATCAGCGTCCGCGTTTCGTTTTTCATCTCCTCCAGAATCGCCGCACGCTCCTTTTTCTCCCGCGGCAAAAACGCCTCAAAGGAAAAACGCCGCGTGGGAAGTCCGGACAATGTCAGCGCCGTGACACACGCCGCCGCACCCGGCAGAGAAGTAACCTCAATCCCCTCCTCATAGCAGATCCGCACCAGATCCTCGCCCGGATCAGAAATCCCAGGCGTGCCGGCGTCCGTGATGAGCGCGATATTCTGCCCGGCTTTCAGCTTTTCCACCAGCGCGTAAGCCTTCTCAATCTTATTGTATTCATGATAGCTGGTCATCGGCGTTTTGATCTCAAAATGATTCAGAATCTTAATCGAATTCCGCGTGTCCTCCGCCGCGATCAGGTCCACCTGCTGCAGCGTCTGCAGGACGCGCAGGGTAATGTCATCCAGATTGCCGATGGGGGTCGCACACAGATACAATTTTCCGGCCATGATCTTTTCCTTTCCTATAGATTTCTGTAGCAGCATGGCATATAACTACTCATGCCTGCTCATGCATTTTAGTACTAAAACTATTGGCACACCATTTTTCACATGATAATTAAGTATTTTTCACACATTATACGGATTATAATCGTTTTTACTGCATTCTTGTCCGTATGTCTCATTATGCCATACGGACGATTTCAACCCGTAGCCTGTTTTCGTCCGTTTGCTT